>CAYFOC010000019.1:0-8177 GCA_964344615.1 uncultured Methylococcus sp. | reverse complement strand
CTCCGATATCACGCATCAGCATTTCGATGTTGCCTTGCCAGGCAACCCCGGGATGGAAAACATCCACCAGCGTTAATGCAACAAGGCAGGCGATGCTGGAATTGAAGAGGCAGATGCCCAGGAATTTGATGCCTGATCCCCGGGAAAGCTCTGTTCTGATGATGACATCAGCAACAGCAAAAAAGATCAGTGGAACAGCAAGAGCCTTCAGAAATCGGATGATCAGCATGCCGATCTGGCCGATGGAGGCCGGATCGAAGGTGCCAGCGCCCATGGGGGAGCGGACAAACATGCCAAGACTGATGCCGGCAATAATCGCGATCAGGACCTGTGCGGTGGGATTCTTGAGTTTTGAACAGTCCATGAAATCCCCTGGCATGAAGGGCCAGCGCAAAAAAAGCGCAAGGAGGGAGCCTGAAGCAGGCTCCCTGTGAGCTTAGGTCAATTCAGCGTGGAGTTCGACAAACTCCTGTGTGAGTTTGTGTTCTGGTACGAAATGAATCAGTGGTTTTGAAAGGCTATGTGATTCTCTGACCTTGACCGAGCTGGAAAGCTTGGTGTTGAGCACAGGCAATCCCTGCGAGGTTAGTTCGTCCACAAGTTGCTGTGGAAGTTTGGCGCGAGACTGGAATTGATTGACCACGATGCCCTCAATCTTGAGGTGAGGATTGTGATCCACCTGAATCTCGGAAATGGATCCGATGAGTGTCAGTAGCGCTTCTCTCGAAAAAGCATCACAGTCGAAGGGAATCAGACAGCCTTCGCTAGCAATCAGTGCGGAGCGGCTATAGAAATTGAGTACCGGTGGCGTATCAATGTAGATGTCATCGAAGCCTTCAAGGAACTCAAGCGCCTCACGAAGCTTGTAAATCTTGTAACGGGATTCCAAGCGTGACTGAAGAGGTTCCAACTCAGGGTGAGATGGAAGGACAAAAAGGTTTTCGAAAGGCGATTGATGGATGCGATCAGAGAGAATGCCGATCTGTTTTTTTCCAAAAAGGCTCATGCTGAGCGAATCTTTGAAAAATTCCGCAACCGTAGCTTCTGGATCGGGCACTTTGTCGCCGAGCAGATAATGTGATGAATTTCCCTGGACATCCAGGTCGATGACGAGCGTCTTGCGGCCTTGAGCCGCTCCGATAGCCGCCAGATTACAGGTGATGGTGGACTTGCCGACGCCACCCTTTTGGTTAAAAACAACTCTTCGCACGATAACCCCCCCAGGGTGCATTGAAGTAAGGGAATTATAGGCGGAAACCCCCTATGCGTGGGGTTTGAAGGATATTTAGGTCTCTATTTGGGGTGGTAGAAGTGTTTTCCAACGGCAATTGCCGCCACTCGCTTTATCGATTTCATCCAGCCGCACGTGGTGAGCCGTCAGTTCTCCATCAGAAGCCCTGATAACGATCAGCGGGGGTCTGTTGTCCCGGAGGTTGGAAAAAGAGTGTGTTGCCATTTCAGCGGTACCGGCTTCCTCCTCATGATCAAGAAGCAAAGCAATCTGGCCACCGGTCATGGCGAGATACACTTCAGCCAGAATTTCTGCGTCAAGAAGTGCGCCGTGCAGTGTGCGCTGGCTGTTGTCGATGCCGTAGCGTTTACACAGAGCGTCCAGGCTGTTTCTCTGCCCCGGATGTTTTTTTCTTGCGAGCAGGAGCGTGTCAATCACGCTGCATCGATCGCTGACGGGCAAGGCTTTTTGATCGAGGAGTCTGAGTTCGTGATTTATGAAGCCCACGTCGAATGGGGCGTTGTGGATGATGAGCTCTGCTCCCTCGATAAAGTCCAGGAAGTCTTGAGCGATATCCGAAAAGCGGGGTTTGTCGGCAAGAAAGTCGGCACTTAATCCGTGGACTTCAACCGCACCGTCATCGATTTCGCGTTCCGGGTTGATGTAGACATGAAAGCGCTGTCCGGTGAGTTTTCTATCCAGAAGTTCCACGCAGCCGATTTCAATGATGCGATGCCCTTGTCCAGGTTCGAGGCCGGTCGTTTCCGTGTCAAGGATAATTTGGCGCGCCATCTTTATCTTGCTCCACTGAGCAGTTCATCGATTCCGCGGTTCGCGAGCAGATCGGCTCTTTCGTTGCCTGGATGACCCGCATGACCCTTGACCCACTGCCATTCGACTTGATGATCAGCTTGCGCCGCCATCAGAGCTTGCCAAAGGTCGACATTTTTTACGGGCGCGCCTCCCGCCGTGCGCCATCCTTTCCTGATCCATCCAGGCATCCATTCAGTGATGCCTTTCATGACGTAGGTCGAATCGGTAGTAAGTCGGATCTGACAGGGCCTTTTCAAGGCTTCGAGGGACCTGATGGCTGCGGTGAGCTCCATGCGGTTGTTTGTGGTTTCCTTTTCGCCGCCATACAGTTCCCGTTCCTGTCCTTCATAAACCAATAGGGCACCCCAGCCGCCAGGACCAGGATTTCCTCGGCAGGCTCCGTCGGTAAAAATTTCAACAAACTTTGTCATGTGCATCGTGATTGAGCTGGGGGGTTTCCAGAAGTCCTCCTGAGACCAAGCGTCTGATGCCGGACCATTCGGGTTCGATCGGGATCAAGGTATAGCTCCGCTTGATGGCGCGTATGGCATAGCCGACGGAGAGCCATGATCTGATGTTTTCCTCTCCCGATCGGGCTTGTTTGGTGTTGATGGTGTCCTTCGCGGTAAAGACAGCCTCAATTTCTGCATCGAATCGCAGAAGACTGAGCCAATCCAAGAGATTTTGGGGTGGGATCAGATACGACTGCCAGAAGGTTTGTTTTTGCCATGGCAGCCGGATGTATCGAGCGGGCGACCAAGGGTTCAGTCCCAGAATAAACAATTTGCCTTCCGGTTTGAGAACCCTTTCAACTTCCCGCAGGACCTGATGACGATCGGCGACGAACTCAAGGACATGCGGCAGAATGACGGTATCGACGCTCTCTGTAGCGATGGGTAGGGCGCCTGCAGTGGCTTGCACGAATGTGGGAAAGCTTCGGGGCCCCTTGTTATCGGCCAGAATGAAACTGCCAATCATTTCAGGGTCCAGGTATCGACTTTCAGAACCGAGTCTGCCCACCTGAAGGCTGCGCTGGTTGTAAATTTTGGGCAGAGCACCGCGTAGGTACAAGGCTTCATTGTCCTGGAGAGCTTGTCCGAGGCTTGCCACGTGATACCATTCAAGAAATTCACGGCGCGACTGAGTCTTAGCAGGTCGTATTTTTTTCATCGATTCTTGCGAGATACTCGGTGACTCGGCGGCCGTCAAAGGTTGAGGATTCGTTAACGTAATGCGACTGCAAAAATCTCGAGTGGGATTGACCTGCTGCCTGCTGATCCTGGCATCGCTTGTGGCGGGCTGCTCCAGAAACGAGGTCAAGAAGGCCCCCAATATAACTGATTCAGCGGACGCTGAGTCAATGCAAGGCAAGGCGGGACGGAAGAAAAAGCCGTCCAAAGGATCTCAGTACGATACGCTCTGGGATCGTCTGTTTGCCCTCTACGCGCTTCCAAGGATCGAACATCCTGATATCGATCGGGAGCTCAACTGGTTCGCCAATCACCCTGACTATCTTGCGCGTGCTCAGAATAGGGCGGAGCCGTTCCTTTACTCCATCATCAAGCTGGTGGAGACCAAGGATGTTCCGGGTGAAATTGCACTGCTTCCCATTGTAGAAAGTGCCTTCCAGCCACATGTGGTTTCGCCGGCCAGGGCCGCTGGAATCTGGCAGTTCATTCCAGGCACAGGCCATCACTACGGACTCAAGAAGAGCCGTTACTATGATGGTCGGCGGGATGTCTATGCCTCTACCAAGGCAGCCATCAAGTACCTTAAGAAACTCCATGGGGACTTTGGCGATTGGCTTTTGGCCATCGCGGCATACAACTGTGGCGAGGGCAATGTCTCGCGGGCCGTCAAGCGTAATGAGGCGGCTGGGTTGCCGACCGATTTCTGGTCTTTGAATCTTCCTCAGGAAACGCGTGCCTACGTCCCCAAACTTTTGGCCGTTGCACGCCTTTTTGCTGATGCCGAAAAATATGGCATCAGTCTCAAAGATCTCCCTAATGCGGCGATCTACAAGCCCGTCAAAGTCAGTAATCAGCTGGATCTTGCCCTGGCTGCAGATGCGGCGGGTATCTCCCTCGACAAGCTGTATGAGTTGAATCCTGGTTTCAAGGGGCAGATCGCTGATTTGGATGGTAGTTTCCATCTCTATATCCCCGCGGACAAAAAAGCAGCCGAATTCCGGCAGGAAGTGGAGCGACTCCATCAGGAGCGCAAGCCGTTTTCCCGCGGTATTTATGGGGGCGAGGAGCTACCGACAGAACCCGCGCCATTCGAGGGCTTCCGAAAGGAGTTCGCGAAAAAATCGACCCCCTCTCAGTCTGATGATGGCGACGATCGTTCGGGCAATGGCGTTACTGTTTCCCGTGGTTCGGCGGATAGTCGATCTGATGATGGGGACGGCGGAGCGAGGTCCGGAAAGTCACATGAAGTTCAACGAGGCGAAACGCTTTATTCCGTGTCCAAGAAATTCGGAATCGATGCCGCGACGCTTGCACGCTGGAATAACATTCCGGCGACTACACAGGTTCAGGCGGGTCAGCGACTGTTCGTATCTGATCCCACCCCCCCTGTTGCCTCCGGAGGGCGACGCTTCGACAAAAACGAAGTCCGCAGAGGACATGATGGCAGCCGTGAAGAAGAGCGCTCGGGGCATTCGCGGACTAGCGGCAAGAAGGGGCATGTCGCCTCAGGGCGAGCGCCTTCCCATGGCCATGATGGAGGTGCACCCAAGTCCCGCGGGGAGCCGGCAGGGCATAAGGTTGCAGCCAAGCCTGCTGTAAAACCCTCGTCTTCGAGTCCGGCCTCCTCGGCCAAGGGCGCTTCGAAGGCCAAGAAAAAATAAAAAAACCGCTTTTCTAACGGCAGGGATAATTCTTGCCTGGCGAAGAGTGGACTGAAAATGGAATGGATGATGAAAGCCGAGAATCTTCTTGAATTGGTCCTGAACACGCTGGATGAAAACAAGGCGAAGGACGTGACGGTGCTTGATGTTCGAGGCAAGACCAGCATGACGGATTTCATGGTCGTGGTCAGTGGAACCTCAGAACGACATGTGAAGTCCTTGGGATCCTACGTTGCTGAAGAAGCCAAGAAGCATGACGAGCCCCCCATCGGGGTTGAAGGGGAAGACGTCGGCGAATGGGTTCTGGTCGACCTGGGTGAGGTGATCGTTCACATCATGAAGCCACAGATTCGGGAGTTCTATCAGTTGGAAAAGCTCTGGCGTGGCGAAGCCAGTTCTGCTGATGCGCCTCTTGCTCCAGAGCCTTGATGGCTACTGAAGGTCCACGCATCCTGACCGAAATCCTGAGAAGCGGCTAAGGCCGCTGGCCGGAAGGCAAAACAATGTCTCTCGACACTCACTCCCCATTTCCTGCAAGCCTAAAGACGCGACTTCAGACGCCCGTCGCGACGGTAATGGCCGTCACGATCATCGGTACGATCGGCTACTACTATCTGGGCCGGCCCCAGGACGCGACCTTTCTGGATGCTCTCTTCATGACGGTGATCACCATCACCACCATTGGCTATGGGGAGGTCATTCATCTTGATGAAACCGGTCGAATTTTCACGATTCTGATCGCGATTACCGGCATCGGAAGCCTCTTCTATAGTCTCACCATTATCATGGATTATCTGGTGATGATCCGTGTCTCCGATCCCTTCGGAACCAAGAAAATGCAGAAACAGATCGATACCTACGTTAATCACGTCATCATTGCGGGGCTGGGCAGGGTCGGCCGGCAGGCAGCGAAAGAGATGCGGGATTCAGAGATGCCTTTCGTTGTTATCGACAATCGCACTGAGGCGAGAGAGCTGGCTGTGCAGGAGGGGTATCTTTTTATCCTGGGTGATGCCAGCGATGATCATATGCTGCAGCAGGCTGGCATAGAGCGAGCAAAGGGACTCATTGTGACGTCCGGCGATGATGCAACCAATGTCTACATCGTCCTTTCCGCTAGGGTTCTGAACCCAAAGCTTTTCATCATTTCTCGGGCGGTTGAAGAAAGCAGCATTCCTAAGTTGACGCGCGCTGGGGCTGATCATGCCATCAGTCCGCATGCGATTGGCGGGCGTCGCCTCGCCCATCTGATTCTGAGTCCGACGGTCATCGACTTCTTCGATACCGTGATTTCAAAGGGGGAGGAATGCCTCAATCTTGAGGGCATAAGTGTTCAGTCCGAATCTCCCGCGGTGGGAAAGTGTCTCGCTGATCTTTCGATCAGGGAACGATCAGGCGCCAACGTGTTGGTGATTCTCCGCGGGCGTCAGGTTCTGCCGAATCCCGAAGAATGTCTGACTCTTGAGGTCAATGACCGTATCCTTGCGCTTGGAACGAGCCAGCAACTTGGGGCGCTGGAAAAGATTCTGAGCGCAGGCTAATTCCCTTCAGGGACTGATACTCGGTATTCCTCGACGGGGCGGCCCCCAATCAGATGCTCCTGAATGATGCGTTCAAGAACATCTGGCGTACAGGAGTGATACCACACCCCCTCCGGGTAAACGACCGCTATGGGCCCCATCAGGCAGAGTCTGAGGCAGTTTGCCTTCGTCCGTGCGATCTCCCCTGATTTGCTCAGTCCGAGCTGGTCAAGACGATTCTTCAGGTAATCCCAGGAGGCCAATCCAGCGTCCTTGTCGCAACATTTTGGCTTGCTCTGATCGGCGCAGAGAAAAATATGGCGCTCGGTCTTCGCAATGCCGAGTGCTTTTGCAATAGCTTGAAGTTCAGTAGTCGATTTGGAATGGGGCATGATGATCTCGGCGCTCAGGGGGTACCCGGGATATAATCCAAGGTTTTACGCTCCGCTTCAATGTCTGAAATTCAGTCCGAACTCGATCGCCGGCGGACATTCGCGATCATCTCCCACCCCGATGCGGGTAAGACCACGCTAACCGAGAAGCTTCTCCTGTTCGGTGGTGCCATCCAGATGGCCGGTTCCGTCAAGGGCAGGAAGGCTGCGCGCCATGCGACCTCCGACTGGATGGAAATGGAAAAGCAGCGTGGTATCTCTGTGACCACATCGGTCATGCAGTTCGAGCACAAGGGGAAAATCTTTAATCTTCTTGATACGCCGGGCCATGAGGACTTTTCCGAAGATACCTATCGAACCCTGACGGCCGTGGATTCGGCCCTGATGGTCATCGATAGCGCGAAAGGTGTAGAAGATCGCACCATCAAGCTGATGGAGGTCTGTCGCCTGCGTGATACGCCGATCCTGACTTTCATCAACAAGCTCGACCGTGAAGGTCGCGAACCGATTGAGTTGCTGGATGAAGTCGAGAGGATTCTCGATATTCAATGCGCGCCGATGACATGGCCGATCGGCATGGGGAAGCGATTCAAGGGTGTCTACCATCTCTATCGCGATGCGGTTCAGTTGTTTTCTCCATCCCATGGCGACCGGATCGTCGAGGGCGAGATCATTGAGGGGCTGGATAACCCTAGACTGGATGAATTGCTCGGTGGTCTCGCAGACGAACTGCGCATGGAAATCGAGCTAGTCCAGGGGGCGAGTCATGCCTTCGATCATCAGGCTTATCTTGAAGGAAAGCAGACGCCGGTATTCTTCGGCTCAGGTATCAATAACTTTGGTGTTCTTGAATTGCTGGATGCCTTTGCCGACTATGCGCCACCCCCACAGGTGCGTGAGGCCAGGCAGCGCTCTGTTCCGCCATCAGAAGAAAAGTTCTCAGGGTTCGTCTTCAAGATCCAAGCCAACATGGATCCGGCTCACAGGGACCGTATCGCGTTTTTGAGGATTTGCTCCGGCAAGTATCTCAAGGGCATGAAGATGCATCATGTCCGGACCGGAAAGACCGTGCAGATTGCCAATGCGCTGACGTTTCAGGCGGACAGTCGTCTCAACGTCGAAGATGCCTTTCCAGGTGACATCATTGGCCTGCATAACCACGGCACCATTCAGGTCGGAGATACGTTTACCCAGGGTGAGGACCTGAAGTACGAGGGTATTCCCTATTTCGCACCGGAACTCTTCCGTCGGGTGGTTCTCAAGGATCCGCTGAGAGGGAAGGCGTTGCAAAAGGGACTGCAGCAACTCGCGGAAGAGGGGGCTACGCAGCTTTTCAAGCCATTGAAAAACAATGACCTGATCTTGGGGGC
>CAYFOC010000018.1:0-14500 GCA_964344615.1 uncultured Methylococcus sp. | reverse complement strand
GGCTCTATGCTCATCAAAAGGATGCCCTCACCCCGAAGGCCCAAGAGGGCTACCGACTTTTTGCAGGGAAAGCGGGTTGCAGCGCCTGTCATACCCTCGATAAGCATTCGGCTCTTTTGACCGATGAAGGCTTCCATAACACCGGCGTTGGATATCAGGACTCCATGGTCCCAGACGCTTCTGAGACGAAGGTACAGATTGCCCCTGGACTTTGGACTACCATGGATGCAGCCTCACTGGCCCGCGTCAGCGAAAAAAGACCGAGCGATCTCGGGCTCTATGAAGTCACCCAAAACCCGGATGACCGGTGGAAATATCGGACACCGGGTCTTCGTAACGTGGCCTTGACCGGGCCCTACATGCATAACGGATCTCTGAAGACCCTGACGGAAGTGATCCAGTTTTACCAGAAGGGTGGCATCGCCAATCCCCTTCTTGATCCAAGTATCAAGCCACTTTCTCTGACGCCCGCAGAGATCGAAGCGCTGGTGGCCTTTTTGGAGTCATTGACCGGTCAAGGGATCGACAGCCTCATCGAGGATGCTTGGGCCGCACCGGTCGGTGACCCAAGCCTTTAAAGTCATCTTTCCATGGTTTCAACATCAGGAATCATCGGACCCTCAATCAGACTTAACACTTTGCGGGCGGACTCCTCTGATGCGTCATCCAGCGATGAAAGGTGGGTCTGGATATACTGGTTCAACACATTGAAGGCTGTCGTGTCGATTTTGAGATCCCCGGAATAGGGGTTCCCAAAAAGAAGAACCATATAGAGGTTGATGGCAACCATGAACGAAACCATCCCGGTCATGATCAACTGAGCCTTGCCTACAGATATGGTGAAGAAGTAGGTAAAGATGATCGTCACCAGCGCCCCTGCAACCAGAACGAACCACTCGATCGTTGGAATCCCGATCCCAATCTTCTCGATCCTCCCGCGCCTAGCACTCCATGCAGCAAGCGACTCATCGATCAACAAATGAAGCATGACCTTCTGATTTTCGCTCTTCGGTTCAATTTGCTTGATCACATCAATCAAGGTCCACATGGTTTTCCGTGCTCGATGGGAAAATTCCCCGCTGTCCATCAGGCGCCATTCGTTCTGAACGACCTCATCGACATACGATGTAGAAAGCGCCTTGATCTGATCTTTGCCATTGTTTGGAAATTGATCGGCCAGAGCGTAGATGGCCAGCATCGCTTTGGCCTCATCCTTAACGCAGGTTGAAGCATCCTGAAACGTCGAGATGGCGTCATAGATGACCAGTCCCAAAACCACGGCATAGAGCGATCCGACGATCGCCATGTAGTATCCACCGACCTCGTGACAGAGCGCGATGGTCTCTACTCCCATGAGTCGTTTCACAAGGACCTGACCCGCAACCGATAGTCCAATAAAGACAAGGATATAAACTGCACCTACCGAATAACGACCCAGATCAAAGTGAATCAAGGCATCGATGAAATTTTCCATGTTGTGAACACCCTTGATGAAATGACGACACAAGAACCCCTGCGCTTTCTTAAGGAGGCAACTCTATTTTATCCTCGTCACTCGCAGTGACGTTGATCCGCAAAGGACGCTCACCTATGATCGACAAGCCAATACCCCGTATCCAGAGTCTCCCAGTGTCAGCACATTCCTCTCAGAACACTATCGCCAATCTGATCCGTTTTCTCGTGGCATGTCTCGCCATAGTCATAGGCACCAGTCAGGCTCGGGCAGATCTTGGGGCATTCATTGCCTTTCTGATGATTGCGATGCACTTTCGGACCCACCCGACCCTCCTGGCCGAATACAAGACCGTCACGGTGACCCTTGTGATCGGCACCTTCTGGGAATTCTGCCTGCTGAAGGGAGGCGTCCTTCGCTATGAAGGCACAGTGGCCTTCAGTCTAGTCCCCATGTGGGTCGTAAGCTTCTGGGCCGCTCTTGGCACAACGTTCAACGGATGCTTCGCGTGGGGCAAATCCCACCTTGTAACTATTCCCGTTTTGGCTGGATTGATTGGACCTTTGCTGACTTATGGGGGCTCCCGTCTGGGTATTTTGTCCGTTGAACACGTTGTGCACGGCTATTTGATCATCGCCGGAGGGTGGGCGGTTCTGTCAGTGACACTCTTCTTTCTCGCGGATTATTTCTTCAGGACCTCTGAGTCTATTCAGCGGGGCTGAGCAGGCCTAGTCAAAATCAATCCCGAAACCAATGATGCCGGCATAGCGGTTCCCAGAGTTAGGCGCTGGAATCTGCGTTCCCGCATACAGAATCAGGGTTTGGGTCGGTTTCCAGAATTGATTGATCACCGCACCACTCATGCTGTTATTACCACCCAGCCAATCCATTTCAAGCCAGAGGGTTTTGTCGATGAATTCGATATCCACTCCCACGAGTGCACCCACGTTCTGACTGGATTGAGAAAGCGCATTGCTGATGTAGTAGCTACCTGCTGTAAGCTTGAGCCAGTCTTTCCATTCGTAGGTGACTTGGGCGAAATCAAAATTGTGGAGTTTTTTTCCGTGCCCACCCAGACTGGTTCCATTCTGCGTACCCATCCCCAGAACCCAGCCGTCAAGATAAAAGAACTTTGTCAGATTGAGAAAAGTATCGTATTGCTGACCATTCGATGCTGATGAAGGGCCGCTAATGGGGACATTGAAGGAGTTGAGACCAATGTCGAACCCATCTTCCGACAAATAGTCCACATAGAAGTTACTGAAGAGAGCACCCTGGTAGACGTTGAATTCCGACATGGCTGAATAACCTTCCACATCGAAATCTGGCGTCACCCGGATTCGGTGACGACCACCACCCTCCCCTGCCAAAGCGTGAATCGCATTGATCGAATGAAGAAAAATGAATGCGTAGATCCGAAGACAAGTCCGATTCACTTTCCTTGCTTGAAATAATCCCGAGGAACAGAGTTCCCTTGAGTTATGTAGTCCTGAAGAACAAGAAATGACGTTTTTGCGATGTGAATTTCACCGGAATAAGGATTCCCATACTGATAAACGAGATAAACATTCAGGGAAATGATCAAGGTCAGGATCGAAGTCATCACCATCTGAAGAGCAACGTTTTCAAGGGCGAAAAAGAAACCAAAGAAGATGGTGGTGGCCCCACCCAACAGGATACAGGTCCACTCCAGATTCGATATTTTGTAAGTCATGTCATCCAACCGTTGTCTTCGCATTTGCCAGACTAGAGAAAGGTTGTCATAAATCTTGTCGAGAGTGATTTCGTCTTTGGCCGAAGCGGGGACGAACTTGGTCAAGCCCTCACTGAATGCCTCAAGCGCATAACGGGCACCGTCATCCACCTTACCTTTGGACATGCTGGTCCACTCATAATCAAGCACCCGACTGACATATTGCTCAAAGTGGTGGCGTGAACTTTCCCCCACTGGGCCAGGTACAGATTTGGTGAGAATGTACACCATCATCCCGGCAGCGGCTTCCGTTTCAACGTTATTTTTCGAATCTTCGAAACGGGATTGTGCATCAAAGACGACCAGCCCAATCAGGACGGCATAAAGGGTTGCGACCACCGAAAAATAATAGCCACCGACTTCATGGCACTGCTTCAGAGTCGACCGGTTCATCAATCGCAGCACCGTGTATTGCGCGCCACAGGCGAAGACGGTGGAGAGAAAGAGCAGGACAAGACCCAACTCTCCCGTTATTTCCCCGGTTGAAACCTCTAACGAAAGTTGTTCCATGCCCCCCTCCTTGATTCATCACGTTTATCGATACACATTACTTCATGACCTGCGTTAATGGCCTTTGAGCAAAAATCGGGTCGTATCAACCATGTCCTGGGTAAACCAAGGCTCTCCCTCATCATTCATATAGAGCTTCTGCATTTCCTTCATATTGAAGGGGCGGGATCCTATGCGCCCAAATATGGCAATCTGGTGTCCGGTCTCATCGACAGCACGGTCACGGTCCAATCCTTTTGAAACCGATAACGCAGGATCTGAAGTCGGGTACGTTGCAATCAGTTCCGGATGCGGCTCTGGGCTGAATCCATAGAATTTCGGCTGGCTATCCGGACTCGTCAACTGCAGAACACGAAGTCCATTAGCCCCATCGGCCACATAGGCAAAAAGGCTTGCATTGGTTGTCGCCACAACAACATCTCGGGAATCGTTCAACTGCCCGCCCGCCGTGAAGAATTGACTGACCTTCGGAGCCTCCGGCTTCTTGATGTCAATGATCGCCAATCCTTGGCGACCCGCAGCAACATAGGCGTATGTCCTCGCAAGATAGATCCGATGACCATCTTCAAGGGGCACTCGCGCACCCTTGATTTCTTGTGCGTCACCCGGACGGGTAACATCCAGCACATGGAGACCTTCACGGTCGGTCACGAAAAGGTAACGGAATTGAAGTGCTGCCGAGCGTCCGTCCTTCAGTGGGACTATCTTGGTGACCTTGGGACTCAAGGGGTTGTTCATATCCAGAACCACCAGCCCAGCGTCTGCGACCACATAAGCATAGTGGCCACCAACAACGATATGTCTGGCTCCCTTGAGAACGCCCCCTTCATTCCAGGTCAAATCACGCTCTAGGAAGTTATTTCGAGGTTCGCCGTCAGCCAGCGTATTGATATCCACCAGAATTAATCCTTCCTCCGCATCCGTGATCAGTGCGTAGTTATAAATCGGGTGGAATTTCTGTTCGAGATTCGTCTCTTCAATGAGCTTGGTCATCGCATCCGCATCCAGACCAAAACCTCCGATGTATCGTCTGGCCGGATGAATGGGCTGATTGGTTGCCAAGGCAACACAGGTCGCATTTGTCGTCTTGATGTGCGTGTCATGTCCAAGACTCGAGAACGGTCGATCGATGATACGTTGCGAAAACCCTTTGTTGGCAATATTGGCCACGTCATAGACTTCAAACCCTTCATCCCCTTGCGCGACATAGAGATACTCACCTCTCATCTGCAAGCAGCCCACCTGACCTCCGGTTCGATGATCATGCCCTTCTCGCAAGGTCCGATTTCTTTCCTGATGCTCCCGATACCAATCCGGATAGGCAAATCGGTGGAGATAACTGCCGATCACGGCCTGTGGCTCATCCCATTCGGTGACCGTGGCCGCAACCACACTATTTTCCGTTCCAAGCCAGGCGTTGTAGCCGACAAAGTTGACGAAGTTGGTACCTTGCAACAATAACTGCGCCATGATGGCATTGTTGTCGTTGTCCTTGGATAGATGGCAGTCCGTGCAGGTTTTGGTTTCGACGGTCCGTTCCGTATGGGGATAGTGAGGTGCAAAGGCCTGTGAACTGAATCCACTGGCAGCGATGGGGGGCTGCTGAATGTAGATCAGCTCGCGGCTCGAATTACGGGAGGACAGCACCAGGGCCGATGAGGACCTGACAGGTGCGATCCGACCTCCTTTGGCAGGACCGTGCTTACCGATCTGGAACATTTCATCTCGCGCCACCTGCGGGTTGTAGGTTGCAAAGTTTCGTGTCTCCTTGCTCTCATAGTGATGTTTAGGCGCTTTCCAATTGGCCTGAATCGGGAGATGACATCCACCACAGCTCGTTGCCCAGGAGCTATGGCAGGTGAAGCAGGTCATCTTTTCATTTTTGTGTGCCCAGTTTTGAGGATCCACGCCAGGTCCCCAAGCTTGTTCAGGATCAGCCTCCACCGTCTTGGCTCTGGCCGCTTTCTCGTTGTAGTCCTTGTGGTTCGGATCCACAGTATTCTTGACCAGCTTTACCCGCCATTCCCGATCAGGCCAAAGCGCTGAGCGCTGATAGAGATCCTTGCCTCTCCACTCGAATCGTCGACGGCCATCCTGTGTCCGCAATGCGCTGAGATCGGTGCCGCCCGGGGGTGCTGCCGGGCCGCTCGTCAAGAGGTTGGGGAGGCGATCTGCTGTTCCGTGGCAGTCAGCGCAATCAATTTCGATGGCTTGTGCAACTTCCCCATACATATGCCCGTTTCCGTGCGCATCCTGACCAAAGTGGCAATCGACGCAATGCATCCCGAGGTCAAGATGTATCGAAGACAAATGAACCGCCTTCTGGAATTTCGCAGGATCGGCATCAGCGACCTTGTTGCCGTCCTTGTCAAGCAAGGTTCCATCCCGATCTCGCTTGAAAATCGCCCTGAAGTTCCAGCCATGACCATGGTAATCAGCAAACTGGGTATCCTTCAGTTTCGGATTTTGATCCCAGACCTTGCTCAGAAATGAAGGGTCGCTCCACAACCCTCGCTGTGCCGCTTCCTCCGGATTATGGCTGGCGATTTCCCTTGCCTTGTCGTCACCGATAACCTGCTCGGGATCAACATTGAGACCCAGCTTGAGCTGTTCTTCATGCGCATCCGTGCCCGATGAGGCGTGCCCGGCGTTTACATAACGTTGTTTCTTCGGCCACATATGCGGGGCATCAGATTCATAGTCCCACATCGTGTAGCCCAGAAAACTGTTCACGAAGACGTTGGGCTGATGCATGTGACAAATCATGCATTGGCTTGTGGGGATCGCCCGCGTAAATGCATGTTTCAGCGGGTGACCACTCTCTCCCTTGGGGATCGTCGGGTCAACCGTTTGGGTGGTGCCATGATGACCGAAGTTTGCGTAAGGACCTGAATGCCTTGGATCCCGGTCATTGCCGTAGACCACGTGACAGGAGGCGCAACCCGATGATCGGTAATCCCCTGGGTTGTCATTGGTCCCAAGGAACCAGGTAAATGGATCATTCAGACGCGTTTTGTGAATATTGATCACCGGTACGGCTATACGACCGCCTGTTCCTGGTCCTCGGTTGGACTGGCGGATATCGGGTCGACCGGGTTCTTCCAGACGCTGGATGGAACCGGATTCATTGGGAAGACCAATTTCGGGGAATAGATTCCCATTGACACGCCCCCCCCGCTCAAAGACTCGGAAGATGTCGGCGGGTGGGATCACTTCCCAGGTCGGCAGTGGCGCGATCAAGGGCAATACACCCTTTTTTTCCATATTGGGATCGGGTGCCACGTTGGCTTTGAGAATCCCGGGCACGGAAATCGGGGCATCCGCGTTCTCCGCCTCCTTGCGGGCCTCTCCTGTCAGAGGACGATAGTACTCACCCAGGACATACCGCTTAAACGGCAGGATCCCATTGTTATAGGCCGCTCCGCCCCAAAGCATGGACCCTGTCGCCATAAGGCTCCGCTCTGCTGCCTGGATTTCTTTCGTATGGCAGGCACCACAGGCCTGCTCTACAACCCGGTAGTCACTCGGATTGATAAAACGAATGAATTCAGGGCTTTCCTCATTGAGCTTGGCAAAAGAAATTTCCGGATTTCTACTGCTGGGGTAATGCCAGAACTCTGGATATCGTGGCTGGACGTGCGCCTGATCAAGAAGGCTCCGGTAGAGTTCCGAATCCCGACGCAGAGCCATGTTTGCCGTGACTTTTGGATTGCCACCGTGACAATCAACGCAACCCAGAGCGATCGCTGGATTCTCATGCATGGAGCTGCGATCCGTTTGCGTATGACACGTCAGACAGCCCTGACTTTTGGATGCCGCCTCTGCTTGTGTCTGATGCGGAGGGGCCGCAGCCACTTCCACGTAATCGTGATCGACAGGCCGCTCCTCGGTATTGGCCACGAGGTGGCCAGGCAAGATGAGGAAGATCAAAAAGAGAGGGAGAAAGCGGTATCGGATCATGAATTGGATGTGGGACGTGCTGATGACGGCAGACATGGAATCAGTAGGTCAAGGTGAGATTGGCAAGGATCGAGTACATCATCCTGTCGCCGTAGAGCGCTCTGGCACCATCACCAGGCACAAGGGTTGCAGCCGAGACTCGGGTCACGATGTTTTGACTGAAGAGCGGCCGATAGATCATGGCCGTGGAGATATCCCACCCGATGTCATTAGGAATGTTGGTTTGGTTACGGGCGGCCTCCAAGGATGAAGTGTTATCAAACCTGAGGTAGTTGACGTTGGTTGAGAACCGCAGCTCAGGGAGTACTTCATGGTCTGACCCGATACCCAGCAGCAAAAGACCGGGGTTCACGAAGTTAGACTGACCAAGAATTTTCGAGGAGCGAAGGTCAGGAAGAATAGAGTTCTGTCCGGACAAAGCGACGATGCCACCTCCGATCAGAGGCATCGCCTGTCTGATCCAGAAACTGGTATCTGCACCGGCTATCTGGGGGTTTTCAAGAACTGCATCAAAACCTTGATCAATGTTGTCATAGGGATTCTTGTCCCCACTGGCAAATACGGCAGACAACCGAACACGATTCCAGTCGAAATCAAAGGATCCTTCTGATGCAGTAAACCAGGCGCTCACATTGTTCGGCTGATTTACAAATGTACTTACGTTTTGGTTGCCAGCCGCGTAATACCAGGAGGTGGTCAGATTGAAACGATCGACATGACCATCGGCGTTATATCCGAAATAGCCAATGTTGTAGTTTCTCCCCTGCGCAAGTCCGAGCAGCGAAGGTCGAGATGGAAAATTATTCTGGTCGTAATACTGGGCGTTGTTCCCTTCTGTATTACGGTTATAGAGCCCTACGATCTGGGAGGTAAGCCCCCTCAAAGGGAAGTCCTGCCGATAAAGGTTGATCAGGAATACGTCATCGTCACGCGGTGCCTGAGAGACGTCGTTCAGACCATTGTTAATGTTCTTTTCAAGCCGTCGAAAGGCAGCCACATTGTACTGCCACCGGTTGTCGTCCCGGTTGCCGAAGAGTCTAATGCCAAGGGCATTGTCCAGGAAGAGGAAACCTCGGAAATCAACGTTGATGGGTTGGATACCAAACCGGATGCTGTCAAAGTCATACCGCGAGGAAACGTCTTGGATGTGGTAGTCAAGAAAAGTTTCCTGAAGCCCTACGAAATAGACATTACGATTAAACCCGCGACGAGGATCGGCATTTAGAACGCCATATTCCTGTGCATGGGTGTAGTTGTAATTGAGCACGGGGGTCACCCGAAATTCCCATTCCGGTGGCTTGAATACCGTGTCCCCTTTATACACATCAAAAGACAGAATCAGGTTCTGATTGAACATCTGCTGATTCCCAAGCCCTTGGATATTCAGCTGGTTGTTGTTGGCATCCAGACCCGGGGCCCCGACCTGCTGGGAAACCGGCGTTGGAATATTGCGTGCTTCAAAGAGCGAATCAGAGATCCCCAGGAAGTGAAAAAACCAATCCTCCGTAAAGGGCTCATCAGCCTTTAGAGGATTCCGGTTGTAGGGGTCGAAATACGATTCATTGAGGATGTTGAGATCCTTGGCCAGACGCCAACGATCGAGAATCGGGACAAACTCGGAACGAATGAAAGGATTGGGTGGCTCGACAGGTTTCAACGCTGAATCTGGATTGCTGTCTTCCCAGGCCATCCCATCAATCGGCTTTGCCGTGGATCCCGGTATGGCGCGGGCGCTCTTATCAAGCGCAATCCAGCTCTCGATCCAAGATTCTTCACTCTCCTCGTCCTCTTCCTGACCACCGGGTATCGCACGATTCGCATGGTCATGCGCTTTTTTATTGCTATCGGCAGGTGCTAATTCCGGTAGCCCCCAGGCAGCACTCGAAAGCCCCGACAGCAGCCACGCGGCGAACAGAACGGTGATCCGAGGTCTCACCGATTGGTTTTTCCGATCTTCGGACAGCGGGGTCATGGACATAGGAATACCGGGGTCCGACATGATCGCAAGCATTCTCCAGAAACCATGCTACTTTCCAGAACACGCTTTCTGCGTGTCGTTATTAACGAATGGCGCGTAGGGGCACTGGATGAAACGAAGAGATACCGTCTCATAGCCATCATTGAAGTTGATCAGATTGGATCGGATGCCTACCGATGCATTCCTAACATCAGAGTGCCCGGACGCCCCGGCGAGATAGGTGGAGAGGAAACTCCCCATGTCATCCTGATCGATCCCATCGCCGGATGTCCCGATGGCCCCAACGAGAACCCCTTTTTTGTAGAGAGGAACGCCCCCTGGAAAGAACTGAGGACCGTTGGCTAAAGTCTTTCCGAGATTGGGACTTGATGCGGTACAGTTTTGTATGGGATTGCCGCCTGTCGGGGAAGTAAACGGATTCGTAATGGCATAAAGAAAATCGCTATAAACCAGATCCAACTCGAGCCCAATATTGAAAGGGCTCCATTCGTTGGCTCCCTCAATGAAGGTACTCACTGGAAGATAGGGAAGACTGAAGGGTCCCGTCGGCGTGTTGTTGATTCCGTCCGGAAGCAAGGGGCGCGAGATGTTGCCCAATGCTCTCGGGGGAACCGCAGAACCGTCCGCAAGGAAAGCGCCGCGTGTCGCGTGGGGTATCAGTAACTGAGCTCGTTTCACGTAGCTGCTGAAGTTGGTCCCTTGCAGCAGAGACGCAGCGTTGGATTGTGAGAAAAATGCACCTGACCTTGCTTTCTGAATAGCCACATCTGTGCTGAATACCGGAGCATCCTCGCTGCGTAAGAGCCCCAGAATATTGCCGTTAAGATCCACGACAGCCGCTGAAAGGCGGGCCCGGCTTGACGCGGGATTTCGAATCTGTGCGCGGGCATTCTTCGCAATAGTCACCACATTCCGAAGAAGCGTGGTCACATCAGACGCATTTAGATTCTGCCCCTGATTGGGATCGCCATTGATGGGCGGATACTTGTTCTCTCCCAGACTATTGGTGAGCATGTAGGCATTAAGCCCCTGGAAGGGTGCCGTGGCCGGTGCGATACCCGATTCAGGTTGACCAAAGGCCGTTCCATTGCGCGCCGTGGATGCTTCAAAGTAACCGGGAACGGGCAGGAAACTGCCTTCACCGGCATCGATAATCGCGGAGAGGCTCGGAGCCGTGCCAGGATTTGATAGCAGCGTCTGCTTGGTATTGCCTGTATAACGGAGCGTCACTCCTCCCACATGAATCGCATCTGCCCGCCGATTGACCGGAGCCTGAAGTCCATAGCTGCCAGCGATGGCAATCTGCTCGTCGATACTGTAGCCGGGGTTCGTGACGTTCAGTTCAATGCTGTACTGCGAGGTAGCAATGACACCAATACCACCCACGGGCGTTCCACGCAGATAAAGGGGCAGCCCACCACGCTGTCCCGAAAACCCGAGAGGTGAGCGCCTGGGACCAACCCCGACCTCTCCTCCCTGAGTCACGAAATCACCGCAGGGCAACTGGCTGAACTGAACACCAAAGAGGGGTCCACCGGCCTGATAGTTGATGCCCGGATTAAAGTGCTCCTGAATAATTTGAGCGGCAGTGAGCGTAGAAAACGCATTATTCTCACTGGAGAGATAGGCGCCGGTAATGGCCTTTGAAATCGCCGCAATAGAACTCGGAACCTGAATGTTCTCAAGGCCCGCTTGCTGTCCGTTGCGAAGTTGAGGAAGACTTCCCCCTATTCCGGTTTCAGGGGGAGGATATGTCTTGAAAGCATTGAGCGCCATCGAGAGGCTAATGTAGCCAGGTTTCCCAAGACTGAATCGGCCTGAGTTGATGGTAACCAATCCACCCACGAATGCTGGCAGACCCTGACTCGTTGCCTGCGCAAGTGCGCCCTTGCTTTCAAAAACCCCCAATACATTGCCCACGCGATCGACAACGGCAATGGTGACATTGGTTGCCCCAAGAGCGCGCGACTCCTGGAAAGCGCGCGCAATGATCCCATCGACCATCTCAGCGGTCAGATAAGTCGTACTGTTTGCACATTGCCCGTGACAGGCGACACCTGAAGAGGCCACGGCAGGAAGGCCATACAAAGCCGCACAGAAAGTCAGGATCGCAAGCATGACTTCCAGCGAAGACCTGGAAGAGGCGAAGAGGCTTTTGCTCATTTCGGCTTTGCCTCCTGAGTCCGTCCATCCTCGCCGTGGTCATCGGCAGTCGCATGCCCATGCCACGGTTTTGTCATCTCTTTTTTGGGCAGCAAAGGGCTTCCATCCAGCTTGAAATGACTCTCCGAATGGAAGGTATGGCATTTGAGGCAAGAAGAATTATCCGAACTGTGACACTCGACACAGTTCTCTTGACCCGGAATATTCACATCGCCGGGGGTCTCGGATGCCTCAGCTGAATGACAGCCCCCGCACTCATAGATCTCGTGGGCGCCATGACTGAATTTGGCCTTGGGAAACCAACGAGCAGTAATCTGCGGCTTGACGATGGTCCACGTCTCAAATTCTGCTGTGGGCTTCTGAACGGTATGACACTCAGAGCAGACTCCGTTATCAAATATTCTCTGCCCCATCTCCTTTGAGAAGCCATCCAGGTTATAGCTGCCAACGGCAAAATCAGGGCTGCCCCGGCTGATCATTTTCCCGGGCAGGCTGCGCTCTGATTTTTTTGAGTCCTCAGGCACGGCAATCAAAGTACCCTTAGGACTTTGCGCGTAAAAGTTCTTGAGAAAGCCCAGAACATCCTCAGCCTTACCGTGCGGCAATTCGGCATGTGGTGAAAGTTCGTCGAAGGTCAGCTTATGACACCCATGGCAATTCTCGTCGAAGGAGGCCGTGCTCATATGCCCGTCCTTCGGATCCGATTTGTGACAACTCCAGCATTCGAGCTTTACAAGATCAGCACCCCCAAGCCCATCGGGCGCCAAGACGCCATTTTTTTCCATATGGTCTCGATGGGAAAACTTTCTCAGACCTGATTTTTCAAATAGGCGGGCCGTATCGCTCATCAGGACGCGATCCACGGAGGCTTCGGCGTTGGACGTTTTATTAACGATGCTGGCTTTAAATTGAGGATGCTGACCCCCAAAGAAGGATTCGTTCCCGAAAGCCTTTGGAATGTCCCTCAAATCAGTCTGGCGATAGGTACTCTTGATATCGCCATGACAGAGAAGGCACTGCTCAACTCGATCCCCAAGAACCAAAAAGTTGTCGGCGATGTGTTCCTGGTGACAATCCCCGCACAAGGGCACCGGCGTCTCAACATGATCGACTTTGTTGATGTTGAAATGGTGCTTGATCTGGTCATGACAGCTTTCACAGGCCTTGTCCGGCACATTCGTGAAGGCCCCATCGGAGTGGCAGGTTTCACAATCATTGGCGATCCGGATGTGATAGCGACTCACGGGGCCGACGCTCCAGGAATCGGCCGTCATCAGTCGGGTAAACGTGCCCCCCCGATTCATCAGACGATCAAGACTCGGAAACTCCAGTGAGGCAAGCGGCATGACCATCAGGAAGAGAAAAGCGAGTGCAAGCGCAACCCATGCGAGCACCCGGAAGTGCGCAAAATATTGCCCGTTTGGGCTCCATCGGAGAAATTTCCCGGTAACACCAGCTACCGGTGATCGGGTCATTTCACGGAGTTCTGCATGAAACTCTTCATGACCTGGATTCTCCAGGACATGTAGCGCCTTTCCCCCGATTTGAATGACATCACCGAACCTTAGACGATGTCGCCTTGCCCCACTCTGATTAACGACGAGATCTGCCGCACCCAGCGCCTCGACCCAAAATCCCCCGTCTTCGTGGAAGATACGCGCATGATGATCCAGGACACCGGCATCATCGATAACAAGGTTGCAGTCCTTCGCGAAACCGATACTCAGTGAATCCTCGCGGACCTCGACGGTTTCGTCCAAAGGGGCATCAGAGCCAAGCGAGAGGCGAATGAGAAACTTCACAAAGAGACACTCACGAAACTAGTAATAAAAGACTGAGATGATGTGGACAAAGAGCCCGACGACCGTTGCCAAAGACAAGGGGACGTGAAACAAGAGCCATATCCGCATCTTCAGATTGGCCTGTCGATCCTTCTCTATTCGGGCCTGACAAGCCACCATGTCGTTAATCAGATCCAGTAGACTCTGTAGCTTTTCACCCGGCGAACGATCAAACCCCAGGTCGATCACGAGCGCATTCAAGCTGAGCCCTTGAAGGTCATAGTGGGTCTTCAGCGAGGTTTTGAAATCGGAAAGCCTTGCTGCGGCCGATGGCGTGCTGCCTCGTCTTTCGAGCAAAGAGGCCCCCACCTCTTCAAGTCGCGCGAGGGCTTTCCGGTCTGAAGATTTAGCGGCCAGAAACAGGTGATCAATGGCATGAACCATTAATTCAAGAACATCAGAATCGATTTCCCGGGCAACCGAGAGGGCCTCCCGCGCCTTCAAGTTCAAATCCTCTTGCAACTCGGTGCTTGAGGACCCCCGCAGGTTATTTGAAATGAGTCGCGGAATCTTGATGTAAAAATAAACACCGACCATGCCGGACAGAATGGTCAATACCATCAGCGCATAGAAAAGCGTGTGAATGTTCGGATCAAACTGAAACCCGCAGTGAAGCGTCGCCAGGACCAAGAGTGTCAGGCCCAGCCAAACATGCCCCGATAACCAACGCACGAGACTGAAGCGATTTCCGATATAGGTTCGTTTCCTTACGCCGAACCACAACAGCCACAGCATAATGAGGCCGGCGATCGTTCCAAGACTGTACCCCAGCCATGAGCTTCCACTAGGCGGACCCACAGGATCATGGACGACGTAGAGAAATATCGCTGCTGCACTCAGCA
>CAYFOC010000017.1:4824-16006 GCA_964344615.1 uncultured Methylococcus sp. | reverse complement strand
TTTTCTTGGCCTCTGCATCCGCTTTGGCCTTGGCGTCTTGTTCAGCCTTTTTCTTTTCGGCTGCGTCCGCTTTGGCCTTGGCGTCCTGTTCAGCCTTTTTCTTTAGCTCGGCATCAGCCTTCTTCTTTGCATCCGCTTCTGCCTTGACCTTGGCTTCTTGTTCGGCTTTTTTCTTAGCCTCTGCATCCGCTTTTAGTTTGGCCTGCAACTCAGCTTTCTTTTTGGAGTCAGTCTCGGCCTTCATTTTTGCTTCGAGCTCAGCCCTTTTCTTTGACTCCGCCTCCGCCTTTGCTTTCGCTTCAGCCTCAGCTTTCTGTTTTGCCTGCTGCTCAGCCTTTTCTTGGGCCGCCTCTTCTCGCGCCTCTTTTTCCTTGGCTTTTTTCTCTTGTTCCTGGTGTTCCTTCCGCTCTTCCGCCTCTTTCCTCTTTTTCTCCTCCCGTTTGGCTATCGCAGGATCCACCTTGGAAGGCTCCTGGACAACGGATTTGGGCGGAACTGGCGGCGGAGATTCACTCGGAGGCTCTGATACCTCGGGTTCTTCAGGGAGTGATGCTTCTACCGTTTTTTCAGGATGCGACAGAACCGGCTTTTGAGGCACCCCCCCCTCAATGACCGTGGCTTGAATAATGTCGGTCTCTTGAAAAGGTTCTGGCGCAGGAGCGGGCTGCCAATTCAGCAACAGGCAGATCAAAAGGGCATGTAATGCCAAAGACGAGAGAACTGCGCCATAACGGCGCATGAAATCGCGAAAAATCATCCTTCGGGTGGCCGTGTCATCAGGCCTACACTTGGAATACCGGCTTGCTTGATGGAAGCCATGACCGTGACGACTCGGCCATAGGCCACGTTCTCATCACCACGGATCAAAACCTGGATTCCCGGCTTCTCTGCCACCGCGCCCTGGATTTTCGGAATCAGTTCATCGTCCGACACCTGAACATCACCCGTATTGCTGACATCAACAAAAACATCCCCATTGGCCTGAATGGACACAATGATCGGTAAGGTTTCCTGCGTATCCAACGTTTTGGCTTCCGCCTGAGGAAGATCCACATCTACGCCCGACTGCAACATCGGCGCTGTCACCATGAAGATGATCAGAAGGACAAGACATACGTCGATGTAAGGGATGACGTTAATTTCCGCTACCGGCTGACGTCGGCCGCCGCGTCGACTGGTACCCTGTATATTCATTTCGTGTGCGCCTTTCGATGCAAAAGACTCAGGAATTCATCAGCGAAGGCTTCATATCGACCCGCCAGACGACCGATATCGGTCGAATAACGGTTATAGGCCATGACCGCAGGGATAGCCGCAAAGAGACCCATCGCGGTAGCCACCAGGGCCTCTGAAATTCCGGGAGCGACCATGGCCAAGGTGGCCTGTTTTGCGGCTCCGAGTGAACTGAAGGAATTCATGATGCCCCAGACCGTGCCAAAAAGACCCACATAAGGACTCGTCGAACCCACCGTAGCCAGAAATGGCAATCGTTCATCCAAGGCTTCCAGTTCCCGATTCAGAGATACCCGCATGACCCGCTGGGTCCCCTCCATCACGGCATCTGGACCAATATTCGACTGTTGTCTCAACCGGGCGAACTCCTTGAATCCCGCGATGAATATATTTTCAAGACCTTCAGTCGCATAGTCTTCTCGAACCAACTGCCGATAAAGATCAGCAAGATCGATACCGGACCAAAACCTTTCCTCAAAATCATCGGTAGTCACCCGAGCCCGACGTATCTCGCGGTACTTCGTAAAGATAAAACTCCAGGATACGATCGATGCAGAAACAAGGATGCCCATCACCACCTGAACGACCGGACTGGCGTCCAAAATCAGTTTGGCAATCGAAAGTTCTGAATTCATGAGGAAGCGCCTCTAACCATAAAAAGACATAAAAAACCGAGGCCAAGGCCCCTCTTAGGAAGGAATCCCATCCAAAGATCCTTTGAGAAGAATCTGATCCAGCAAACCCTGTAATTTTGGGGGGATTGCCGTAGGCTTGAAATGATCGGCGGACAGCGATGCCACTCGCACCTCACCGTCACACAAAACCCGCTCTCCAATCCTCACAGATTGAAGAAAGGTCAGGCTCGCCGCGCGAGCCTCCTTGATATCAACCGTAACGTCCAGCAGATCATCAAGCCGCGCAGGACTCCGATAATCCACCGCGACGGAACGTACCGCAAAAAGCACCCGTTCATCCCGCTCAAGCGCTCCAAGCTCGATGCCAAGACGACGCAAGAATTCCGTTCGCGCGCGCTCCATGAAGGTAATGTAGTTGGAGTGGTAAACCACCCCTCCCGCATCGGTATTCTCGTAATAAACCCTTACAGACCAACTAAAAAGTGGCGGTTTAATCATCATTCAAACAGATCCCCGTCTCCCTGGGTCACCGGCTTGAGTCCCAGATGAAGATAGGCCGCCTTGGTAGCCACACGCCCCCGCGGCGTCCGCATGATAAAGCCCTGCTGTATCAAGAAGGGTTCGATCACATCCTCGATGGTTCCCCTTTCTTCACCAATCGCTGCGGCAATATTGTCGAGCCCCACAGGCCCTCCATCGAAGCGCTCGATCATGGCGCTCAACAGCTTGCGATCCAACTGATCAAAGCCTTCCGCATCCACATGCAACATTTCCAAGGCTCGCGATGCGAGATCACCGGTAATGCGACCATCACCAATTACTTCGGCAAAATCCCTCACTCGCCTGAGCAAGCGATTCGCAATACGCGGCGTCCCTCTTGAGCGGCGCGCCACTTCGAGAGCCCCCTCGCCACACATTTCCACACCCAGGATACGAGCCGACCGACTGACGATCTGCGCGAGCTCACCCGTTGTATAGAACTCCAGGCGATGAACAATCCCGAATCGATCTCTCAATGGCGATGTGAGAAGCCCTGCGCGGGTTGTGGCCCCAACGAGCGTGAAGGGTGGAATATCCAGCTTGATCGATCGAGCTGCCGGCCCTTCACCGATCATGATATCGATCTGATAGTCCTCCATGGCGGGATACAGGACCTCCTCAACCACGGCACTCAGTCGATGAATCTCATCAATGAAAAGAACATCGCCGGCATTCAGATTGGTCAATAACGCCGCAACATCTCCCGCCTTTTCAAGAACAGGACCCGACGTGTGACGAATACCAACGCCCATCTCGTTGGCAACGATATTGGCAAGGGTCGTTTTACCCAACCCCGGGGGACCAAAAATCAGAACATGGTCCAATGCCTCACGGCGAGCCTTGGCGGCCTGGATGAAGATTGCCATTTGCTCTCGCATGGCCACCTGACCCACGTAATCATCAAGCCTTTGCGGCCGGATGGCGCGATCAACGGCATCCTCTTCCTGGCGGGCACCAGGGGTCACCAGTCTGGATCCATCATTCATGAGGGAGATCGTCTCATCGCGCTACCGCCTTCAAGGCAAGACGGATGATGTCTTCGCTGGTCAAGCCTTCAGTATCCAGAGGCTTGATCATGGCCTGCGCATCTTGAGGTTTAAAACCCAAAGATACCAGCGCCGATAAAGCCTCATCCAGAGGACTCGCCACGATGCTCCGGACCTTGACCTGATCGGACCCCGCAACTCCCCCCAACTCAGGCATTCGGTCGCGCAACTCGATAATCAGACGCTCCGCCGTCTTCTTGCCAATGCCTGGAAGACGCGTCAGGCTCTGAACATCCTGATTCTCGACACAGCGGTGAAATACCTCGACGGTCATACTGGAAAGAATCGCCAATGCCAGCTTGGCACCAATGCCATTGACTCGAATCAGCGTTCTAAACAGCACGCGTTCCGCTTCAGTCAGAAAGCCGTACAAATTGTGGGCATCCTCGCGGATCGCGAGGTGGGTAAAAAGGGTCAGTGTTTCGCCGACATCCGGCAAATCAAAGAACGTGGACATCGGCGATTCGAGTTCATAGCCGACACCCCCCACATCCACGAGAACCGAAGGGGGCTTTTTCGCTACCAATCGACCTTTCAAGAAGCCAATCATCGGTATCCAGGGATCTGTCCCGCCAGACGCAAACGCGTCTGGCGATGATGAATATGACAAAGGGCAATACCCAAGGCATCTGCCGCATCTGCGGGCAACACGTCAGAAATACCGAGGATATGCCGCACCATGTGCTGTACCTGAGATTTTTCTGCGCTGCCTTTCCCAACCATCGCCTGCTTGACTTGGCGCGCCGCGTACTCGTGCACAGCCAGACCCTTGCCCATGACCGCACAAATGGCAGCCCCTCTCGCCTGACCCAGCTTAAGGGCTGAATCAGCGTTCTTCGACATGAAAACCTCTTCGATAGCGGCCTCAGTGGGGCGAAATTCACGCGCGACCTGATAGAGCCCGTCGTAAATCTCTTTCAGTCGCTCCGGGAAATTATTCCCTTCGGTTCGAATCGTGCCATAGGTAACCAAAACAGGACCTTTGGGGCCATCATGGACGATCCCGTAACCGGTACATCGTGAGCCTGGATCAATGCCGAGGATGCTGACCACTCCCCGTCTATCCTATTTTGGCGAGGATCTCCTCGCTGATATCGGCATTCGAGTACACATTCTGGACATCATCCAGATCCTCAAGCCGGTCGACTAATTTCAAGAGCTTGATGGCATCGTCTTCATTCAGGGCCACGGTCGTACTCGCTCTCATGGTCACCTCGGCAGACTCTGGCACGAGCCCGGCCGAAACCAGATGATCCCGGACCGCTTCAAAAGCCTCGGGCTGAACAAGGACGTCGACGCCCCCATCTTCCAGAGTGAGGACATCGTCGGCACCCGCCTCAAGGGCTGCATCCATCAACGCATCCTCGTTGACGCCCTTGGCATAAGTGAGAACGCCGGCCTTGGTAAAGAGGTAGGCCACCGACCCATCCGTTCCCAGATTCCCACCCGCCTTGCTGAACGCATGCCGCACATCAGCAACGGTTCTGACTCGATTATCGGTCAGGCAGTCGACCATGATGGCAATACCGCCCGAACCATAGCCCTCGTAGCGAATTTCCTCGAAGTTATCTCCATCCAGAGCCCCCGTGCCTTTCTTGATCGCACGCTCGATGGTGTCCTTGGACATGTTGGCGGTCAACGCCTTGTCCATCGCGGTTCTTAATCGTGGATTATTTGCCACCTCCCCGCCACCGGCTCGAGCGGAAACGGTAATCTCACGAATCAGTTTGGTGAATAGTTTCCCGCGACGCGCATCCTGGGCCCCCTTGCGGTGCTGAATATTGGCCCATTTGCTATGACCTGCCATAAGCTCGAACAACCTCTCCCTAAAAACCGGTAAATGATGAGGGCAATTTTAACATCTAGTGAAGCTTGATCTTCGGATGAATGCGGCTTCTGAAAAAAGAAGACAACATGATGAGAGCCATCCTGAAGGGCCCGTACAAAGCCATTTGATGCATCTTGTAAAGCGACAGATAAACCAGCCGGGCAATAAAGCCTTCGATCATGACCGTCCCCATCAGGTTACCCATGAGGTTCCCGACCGTGCTGTACTTACCTAGCGACACCAACGATCCGTAATCCGTGTAGTGAAAGGCTTTCTGCGGCTTTTTCTTGAGGCGTCTCAAAATATTGTGGAAAACCAAATCGGCCATCTGATGGGCAGACTGTGCCCGGGGAGGAACGTTCGTATTCTTTTCCGGCCACGCACATGCGGCACAATCGCCAATCGCGTAGATATCCGGGTCACGGGTGACCTGCAGCGTTTCCGCCACCACCAACTGGTTAATCCGATTGGTTTCAAGCCCATCAATCTCATGCAAAAAGTCCGGCGCCTTCACTCCGGCCGCCCAAACCTTGGCGGAAGCCTTGATGAATTCACCGCTGTCTGTTTTTACTCCGTCTTCCAAGACCTCGACCACCCGAACACCGAGCCGAACATCAATGCCCAGCTTGTGAAGCTGCGCCAAGGTCGCCGCAGAAAGGCGCGGAGGAAGCATCCCGAGGAGAACTGGGGCAGATTCAACGATATGAATCTTGATGTCGGAAGGCTGGACCTTGTCGAGACCGTGCGAGTTCAAAAGGCGGGCGGCATGATACAGCTGAGCAGAAAGCTCAATCCCCGTGGCGCCGCCACCAACAATCACGACATCCAGTTCGCCATTACTGGCCCCTCCCGTCGCTTGAGCCCGAAGATAGGCCCCCAGAAGCTTCTCCTGAAAATCTTCCGCTTCCTTGGTGGAATCCAGGAACATGCAGTATTCGGATGCGCCCGGAACACCAAAGTCGTTGCAAATGCTTCCGACCGCAATCACCAGAAAATCGTAGCTCAAGGTCCTCGCCGGGACGATCAGGTCCCCCTTGCTGCTGTATAGCGGCGCGATGCTGACACTCTTCTTTGCGCGATCAAGGCCATCCATGCTGCCAAGGACGAACCTGAAATGGTTTTCGCTAGCCTGGGCCAAATATTCGATTTCGTCGTCGTGTGAATCCAAAGTCCCCGCCGCCACCTCATGCAGGAGAGGCTTCCAGATATGCGTACGACTGGCGTCGATCAAGGTCACCTGAGCGCGGCCCTTTCGACCCAGGCTGCGGCCCAGCTTTGTGGCAAGCTCAAGACCACCGGCACCGCCGCCCACCACAACGATCCGAGGAACAAAATCTGCCTTCTTTTTTTGCATTGAGACGCCCTCTCAGGACATAGGCCACACAGGCAATCAGTTTACCGTAAGGGGGGGCAAAACTCTTTTCTCAACACTCTGGTAGGATTTTTGGCGCACATTCTGCTGTGTCTCGACGTAAAGACATCGTTCCCTCCCTGATGAAACATACTCACTACACTTCTGAGCACGCCGTTCTAGACGAGGAAGAACTCCTTCAGCGCCTAAGCCATGGTTATTCACCAGAAGATCGCGACCTCATCGCCAATGCTCTTCAGCTCGCGCTGGATGCGCTTAACCATGAATTAAGTGGGCGCCCACGAGGGATCGATGTCGCCTTGATTGTCCACCAGCTCAATGTGGACGCAACCACCGTTCAAGTGGCTCTCCTCACGGATCCATATCTCAGAGATCACCTGGAAACCGACAAGGTCCGTCACCGTTTTGGTGCGAAAACGGCCGATCTCGTGCAGAAGGTGAACTGGCTTAACACCTTTGATGAATACCGGAAGTCTGAAAACAAACAGCCTGATCAGGCAGAGCTTCTGAGAAGTATGCTGCTGGCTGTGGTCAACGACGTGCGTCCAGTACTCGTGAAACTGGGCTACAGGCTCCAGCGACTCCGACTGATGCGGAACGCGGAGGATGAGGATTTCCGACGCGCCATCGCCACAGAAACTCTCGATCTTTTTACCCCACTGGCCAATCGTCTGGGTGTCGGCCAACTCAAATGGGAAATGGAAGATCTTTCCTTTCGCTATATCGATCCTGACGAATATCGGCGATTGGCAAAGTCTTTGGCCTCCAACCGCGTTGGCAGAGAGACCTTCATCCAGCACTTCATTACCGAACTCCGGCAGCGCCTTGACTCAGCCGGTATACAGGCCAGAGTTTTTGGCCGCCCGAAACATATTTACAGCATCCATAAAAAGATCGAGAGGAAGGACATCCCACTGGAGGAGCTTTACGATCTCCACGCGGTACGCATCATCGTCAAGGATGTCCAGACCTGCTACACCGTTCTGGGCGTCGTTCACAGCATCTGGACCCACATACCCAAGGAACTGGACGACTACATTGCCAACCCCAAGCCCAATGGCTACCAGTCTCTCCATACGGTCGTCATTGGTCCTGAAGGCAAACCCGTAGAGATTCAGATCCGAACGGAGGAAATGCATCACTTCGCCGAATTTGGTGTGGCGGCACACTGGCGATACAAGGAAGGCAGCCGCCAAGACCAGGCCTTAGATCAGAACGTCAATACGCTCCGACGCATCCTGGAAGCCCGCGACGATGAGCAGGGCATTCTCGACTCTTTCCGTTCGGAATTGTTCGAAGACCAGATTTTCGTTCTGACACCGAAAGGACAGGTTATCCGCCTTAGAAAAGGAGCGACTCCCGTCGACTTCGCCTATGGCATCCATACCGAAGTGGGCCACCGCTGCCGTGGCGCCAAGGTCAATGGGAAAATGGTCTCGCTCACCTATGACCTCAAATCCGGCGAACGCATCGAGATCCTGACGGCCAAGCACGGTGGCCCCAGCCTCGGATGGCTGGATCCTCATCTGGGATACGTCAAAACCACGCATGCCCGAAACAAAATCCGCGCCTGGTTCAGGCAGCAGGATCATGAACGTCATATCCGTGCCGGCAAATTGATCCTGGACGACATGCGCCAAAAGCACAGCGTCAAGGAACTCGACACCGAAAAGCTCGCCAGACACTTCCACCAACCCAGGACGGAAGATCTTCTGCTCGCGATCGGACGCATGGACATCACCAGCACACAGCTGGATAACGCTTTAAAGCCCTCGGAAACCCCCCCAGCCCAACCCGTCCTATCAGAGCGAAGGCGTCGACGGGGCGTAGCCCGACGGATTGATGAAGATGAGATCACCATTCAGGGGGTCAGAAATCTTGTGACGCACATTGCGCGCTGCTGTCACCCGCAGCCAGGAGACCCCATCGTCGGCTTTGTCACGATGTCTCGAGGTATCGCCATTCATCGTCAGGACTGCGAAAATATCCTTGGGCTTCAGGTCACGCGACAGAATCGTCTGCTGGATGTCGCCTGGGGTTCTGATAGCGCGCGCAATACGGTGAATCTCGAAATCCTTGCCATCAACCGTAAGGGCATCACCAAGGAAGTCACGCAACTGTTGGCCTCCAATGGGCTCGAAATCCTTAAAATACGCAATCGATCGGAAACCGACAGCGAGAAAGTCCTCATCGAGGTTAACGTTGCAGGAACCGGCCCGGAGATGATTACCCGCACGCTGGGCGAGTTGGCCGAACTACCCGACCTGCTTGAGATCAGGAAGATTGAACAGGATATGTTGCCCGGCCGCTCTATCCAGTAGACCGCCCCCTAAGTAAACCCGGGGAGACGGCCTTAGAATCATGCCGGTGGTCGAGTACCTCACTTTCGAGTACCCTCCGCCTCGCACCTCCAACAATCACGATACCCATGCGCTTCCCCATCACTAAAGTTGCTCTCTACAGTTTCCTCTCCCTGCTTCTGACTCTGATCGTGGCGGCAGGCTATCTCGGCGCAACCGGCCATGATCTGAGGCATCCCAGGATGGTTCTGGTGAATCTTCTGGGTGAAAACGCGCGCACCATCAACGCCTGGCATCAAGCCTCCGCCGGCGATGATCAACGCATTGAAATCGGGCTCGACACGCCCAGAAAAGGGCTTCTGGATGACGTGATTGTGTTTCGCCGAATCCTGCCGGAGGGACAATCACGGGACACTGCGGAATGGAGCGTAAGACGGACCCTCGGAAGCCTTGATGCCTCCCGCTTCGACTTCCTCTCCTTCTGGATTCGGGGCGAGAAGGATGCACCTGCCCCCATGGCGATCGAAATCAGCTTTACGCTCGCCGACCCGGAAAAGTCCACGCGAAAAATCGAAGGCAAAAGCTTTGCCCTGCATCTCGGTTCCGATTGGACGCAAGTGATGGTGCCCCTAAAGGCTATCGAGGGGGTTGACGACTGGCACCGGCTGACTGGCGTCAACATCAAGGTCATCGCCAATGGAATGCGGATGCCCCCCATCAATGCATTTTGGCTCGACGACATGACGCTGATTCGTTCCGATGACGATAACAGCACACCTCCGGAAGGCGTTGTCCTTGGCCTCTCCAAACTCCCCGACGTTCCAGTCGAGGCTCCAAAGACCCCGCTTAAAGATCGTCTGGTCGGCTGGCCCAAGCAAATGCTGGTTGATGTAAAAACGCTTCCAACCGATGACGCGGGCCTTCTTCTCCGCCTGGCAGCGGATACTTTCCGCGGGATTGATGAACTGACTGATCGTGCATCGGGACTGCCTTTGGACCGTGTCCAGTTCCCCGCCGTCGGATCCGATGTCGACAAGGCGCTCATCGGCGATTACACCAACATCACCAATATTGGCGTTTACTTCCTCTCAATGGCTGCAGCCACAGAACTGGGCCTGATCACCCGTGAGGAGGCCATTGAGAAAATCAAGACTACGCTGACGTCACTTGAAACCATGGAGACCAGCCATGGCTTCTTTTTCAACTACTACAACACCACGACGCTGGCGCGAACGGATGATCTGATTTCCTTTGTGGACTCCAGTTGGCTGGCTTCCGGCCTCATTGTTGCGCGACAGGCCTTCCCGGAAATTTCAGATCGTGCCTCACGCCTTCTGGATCAGGGAAATTTCTACTTCTTCTACGATCAGGCTACCGGCATGATGTCGCATGGCAGTAACGGTCGCCTTGGGCAACAGCTGAAGATTGATTACGGTGTCTTCTATACCGAAGCCCGCTTGGGCAGCCTGATCGGCATCGGCAAGGGCGACCTGCCCGAAAAGCTCTGGTTCCAGACCGTCAGAACCTATCCGCCCGAAGAAACTTGGCAGAAAGGCGTGCCGGTGGACTGGAAGGAACAGAGCGCGGATGGCATCACCTGGTTCAATGCCCACTACCATTGGCATGATCGGGATTACGTTCCCTCCTGGGGCGGCAGCATGTTCGAGGCGCTGATGCCGCTTCTGGTGATCGACGAAATCAAGCACGCTCCGAACAGCCTCGGAAAGAACGATATAACCCAAACTCAACTGCAACGCATTCACGCGATGGAGGACCTCCATTACCCGGTCTGGGGCATGTCTCCAAGCTCAACGGCAGATGGTCAGGGCTACAGCGAATATGGCGTTCCAATGCTGGGTACCGGCGGCTACAAAACCGGGGTGGTCACTCCCCACGCAGCCGTTCTGGCACTGATGACGGAACCTCAGGAAGCCATCAAAAACATTCGCAGGCTGATCAAAGACTACCCGGTCTATGGGGACTATGGCCTTTATGACGCTGTCGACCCCCTGACCCATCAGGTTGGACGAAACTATCTTTGCCTGGATCAAGGCATGATTCTGGTGGCTTTGGCCAACCATCTGAGGGACCATGCGGTCCAGAAGTTCTTTGCCAAGGACCCCATCATTCAGAACACGCTTCCGATGCTGAAGCTCGAAAAGTTCTGATTCTCCTGCCCCACCCTCCCCGGGTGGGGTTAGTCAGGCTACTGGTCCGGATTTGCGACT
>CAYFOC010000017.1:3355-4814 GCA_964344615.1 uncultured Methylococcus sp. | reverse complement strand
CCACTCCCCCGGAGTGGGGCTATTGATCCGGATTAGCGACTCCGTGCGGTACGTGCCCCGTAGCAACATGCTGACACGCCGATTCGCAATGGCGCTTCTGATCATCAAAGAAAATATCGGCGCCAAAAGCCCCCAAAAAGGGCCCCTTTTCCTTTCCTCCAAGGAAAATCGCCTCATCGATTCGAATACCCCAAGCCCTGAACGTCCTGACCACCCGCTCATGCGCAGGTGCTGACCGTGCAGTTACCAGTGCAGTCCTGATCGGTGAGCGATCAGCCGGGAACAGCGACTGCAGCTGATGCAAGGAGGTCAGGAAATTCTTGAATGGACCGCCGGAAAGCGGGTTATGGGCTTCTTGCGCCTCATACTCGGTGAACGCTTCGAGTCCCTGCTCCCGATAGATCCTCTCGGACTCATCGGAAAAAAGGACGGCGTCACCATCGAAAGCAATCCGGAGCTGGCCGGACTCTGAAGGCGATTTACTTTCATCAACAATCGTGGCCGCCGCATGCCCCGCAGACAAGGCTTTTCGGACATCTTCGGCATTGGTGGAGAGAAAGAGATCTGCCCCAAAGGCCGAAATGTAACCAAAGGGCGATTCACCGCTGGTAAAGGCAGCACGACTGATCGCGAGGCCATGATGCTGGATGGAGTTAAAGACCCGCAGCCCCGTATCCGCACTATTTCGCGAAAGCAGAATGACCTCGACGCTGGGACGACCCAGAATCTCGTTGATGGCCAAGAATTTCCGGACCAGGCCAAAGGCAACCCCAGGCCGGAGCACTTCATCCTCGTGCTCGACCTGATACTGGCAAAAAGCCTCCTTGCCCTCGCTTTCAAAAATCTCATGCGAGGCATCCAAATCAAAAAGGGCTCGAGACGAAATAGCTACAACCAACATCCGGGGTTGAGGGTTGATCGGCATCTCTATGGGGTGATTGGTGATCCCTTGCGACATGGTGCCTCAGCTAGCAAAACAACTAAAAATTCAACAAAGCTCAAACGCGGGGAACCGACGACCTCTTTTCCTTGTCCTAGGGTCAGGTCCTGCGAATTCAAGTCCTGACTCGCGACTTTGGATCATGTAGGCGATAATACAGAATGGACGCCCTTGGGCGGATACCCAATCAATGACATTAGGCACTCCGATGAAAGACCTTTTCAACAAGCTTGTCCGCAGCAAGTTTTCCATCATCTACCTCGTTCTGACCATCGCAGCGCTCTATGCGCTTCAGGAAAAGGCCATCATGCCATTGGTTCTCAAGGTAGTGAAATCTGAAGCGTTTTTTGAAAAGCCCGTGGAAGAGAACGAGCCTCTCGGCAAGCTCGATCTGAAAACCGAACGAACCGCCTATGCGTTTGGAAGCTGCAAGGATGCTGTCAAAAAGTCTGCCAACCTGCCGGACGACGCCAGCTTTGAAGAGAAACGTTATGAGGCATGGGCTTTGGGCAACCGCCA
>CAYFOC010000017.1:1993-3255 GCA_964344615.1 uncultured Methylococcus sp. | reverse complement strand
CCCCCATCTTCCCGGCAGTTGATCACAGTCCGGTACCCGCCCCTATCCAGGCCTTCCAAACGGGCCACTTCCCTGACCGCTGCAAAAAGATCTCCCGCAAGATCCGGCTGACCTGAGGGAAAGTCGTCCAGTGTCGGGATATGTTGTTTGGGTATGACCAAGACATGCACCTTGGCTTGAGGATTGATATCCCGGAACGCCAAGACGCGATCGGTTTCATAAACGACATCGGGACGAATCACTCCTTCAGCCATCTTGCAAAAGATGCAGTCGCTCATTAGTTTCAACCCCTATTCAAAATTCCAGATCAGAGTGCCCGCCGCCCGTTAAACGCATGGGACAGGGTGGCTCCATCAACATACTCAAGTTCTCCACCCAAAGGCATACCATAGGCAAGACGCGAGGTTGGAATCGCGAAGTCGTTCGCCATGGCATGGATGAAGTGCGCGGTCGCCTCCCCTTCTACCGTGGTGTTGGTGGCCAGAATGACCTCTTTGACCTCTCCCTCCTTGAGGCGATGCTCCAGAAGGTCCAGTCGCAACTCAAGCGGACCGACACCGTCCAACGGCGACAGCTTGCCATTCAGCACGAAAAAGAGTCCCTGGTAACCCGTAGCCCTTGCGATGGCGTCCATTTCGGCGGGTGATTCCACCACACACAAAAGGGATCGGTCCCGGCGAGGGCTCGAACACAGACCACAGACTTCTGTTTCCGTAAGCGTCCGACATTCGCGACAATAACCAACGGTATCCAAGGCCTTGAGCAAGGTCTCGGCAAGGCGTCTTGCTCCCTCGCGATCGCGTTGCAACAACTGAAATGTCATGCGCTGCGCTGACTTAGGGCCTACGCCGGGAAGACAGCGAAATGCCCTGACGAGCTGATGAAGAACTCCAGAAGCCTCCACGCTGGCGAACCGCTCAGAAAGGCAGTTTGAATCCGGCAGGCAAATCCAGCCCGCCTGTCAGGCTCGACATCCTCTCCTTCTTGAGAGCAGCCACCTTTGCAACACCGTCATTGAATGCCGCTGCCACGAGATCTTCGAGCATGTCACGATCTTCCTTCAAAAGGCTTTCATCGATTTCAAGCTTCTGAACCATCCGCTTGCCGTTCATCGTCACCTTGACCAATCCACCTCCCGACTCCCCATGAACCTCAGCAAGAGCGATCTCTTCCTGAACGCTCGCGAGATTTTCTTGCATCTTCTGCGCCTGTTGCATCAGGCCGGCCAAGGGGTTTTTCATCGCTCTGCTCCTAATTGAGAT
>CAYFOC010000017.1:0-1893 GCA_964344615.1 uncultured Methylococcus sp. | reverse complement strand
GCCACCGATCTTGGGCTTTTCATTTGCTCCATGCCGGCCGCAATCCCGATTCGACAGACGCTTTCCCCAAGCTCTATCAGGGTCGCGTTATTAGCAAGCTCCCGGGCCATCGCAGCAAGACCCAGACATTCAATCAGGCGGGGCCAATCGACCTGGCCGTCCGTCATGGGAACCACTCCGGAACTTCCAGTCACCGGGCTCCTCTCAGGAGCCATTATGGGTGCTTCGGTCCCGACCGGCGCCGGAGCGGAAGGCTTTTTCTGCGGGATCGGCTGTGGTGGAACCGGCGGCACGGCGGCTTCAGCAACCGAACGTGTTGCCGGGGCTGAAGAAGGCTTTGAAACACCGATGCTCGTAGCGTTCGCTCCCTTGGGGCGAAAAGCCAGCATCCTGAGCATCAACATTTCAAACCCCATCAACGGATCGGGGGCAAGAGGCAGGTCTTTCTGACCCAGAAGCGCTATTTGATAGAAAAGCTGCAAGTCCTCCGCACTCGCGCGCTTTGAGAGCGCGAGGACAGCCTCGGCGTCCTCATCACCCTGCAAGCATTCCGGAGCCCACTGGGCAACGCTCGCATGGTGAAGAATCGCCAGCATCTCCTGGAGCACGTCCTCGTAACTCGGTGCATGCTGGTCAAGCTCACGGATTTTCTCCAGCAAAGTGCCAGCGTCCAGAGACAATAACGCATTCAGAATCTCGAACACCGGCTCCCTTGCGACCGTCCCCAGCATGGAGGTCACAGTCATTTCGGAGAGCGATCCGCCGCCATGTGCGATAGCCTGATCCAAGAGACTCAGTCCATCACGTAATGAACCATCGGCGGCCCGGGAAAGTGCTCTGATGGCATTAGCTTCAAAGGCAACACTCTCACGTTCGAGGATGGACTCCATCTGGAGACGAATCTGCTCGGGGGTCAATCGCTTCAAGTTGAACTGGAGACAGCGAGAGAGAACCGTCACCGGGATTTTCTGCGGGTCCGTCGTGGCCAGCAGGAACTTGACGTGGGGAGGTGGTTCTTCAAGTGTTTTCAGCAACGCATTGAAGCTGTGCGCCGAAAGCATGTGCACTTCGTCGATCAGATAAATCTTGTACCGCCCCTGGGTCGGCGCATAAAGAACGTTATCAAGGAGATCACGGGTATCTTCGACTTTGGTTCTGGATGCCGCATCGACTTCTACCAGATCGACAAATCGCCCCTCATCCAGCTCCCGACAGGAGGCACAGGTCCCGCAAGGCTCAGGACCTTCCCGGCTCTCACAGTTGATCGCCTTGGCCAAAATTCGGGCAATCGTGGTCTTCCCGACGCCTCGGGTGCCGGTAAAAAGATACGCGTGATGCAATCGATCGTGGCCTACGGCGTGCAGCAGCGCACGGACCACATGATCCTGGCCGACGATTTCGTTGAATTTACGGGGTCGCCACTTACGGGCTAGAGCCTGATACGCCATGAATACTGTGTCTCGGTAAACTGGCGCTCATTCTACGCCGGTGAGGCGTTTTCAGGGCGAAAGGCACGATTCTTATGAATCGCTGAAGAAAGCCACGTCAGCCACACCCCGGCACACGAGTCCTTCGCTACCGTTGCTCCCTTCCGGGCCTGGCGGGGTTCGCGAAGTATCATTGCGAGGGGACCGACGTGGGCGCTTATGGAACCATATTCTGCTCATTGACGCAAGAAAAACCCGCATTTCATCATCGCCCGGCGGGCGGAGCGAGGCGTTCGATCAGATCTTCGACAAAGGCGAGGCGTTGCTCAACCGTTTCAAGCGGCTTGAAGAAGCGAATCTTGTCAGGACCATCCAGCTTGTAGATTTGAGGCTGACTTTGAATCAACTGGATGATAGACATCGGTTCGATTTCCGGATTCTCGCCAAACAGGAAACGTCCTCCCTG
>CAYFOC010000016.1:0-16447 GCA_964344615.1 uncultured Methylococcus sp. | reverse complement strand
CATGTTCAATTTTCTTGCGAGATATCCATCCAGCCAATCGGTAAAGCCGGCGATCATGAAAAGTGCGCCACAAAGTGCGTGCGAGTTTGGCCAAGGGGCGTAGAACACACCTACTAGGATGGGGATCAGAAAAATCCGAAGGACGGTCAGGTAGGTGGGAAGATTGAGTTTCATCGGCTTGGCAACAGTAGATCGCTCAAAAAGTGTTCCTTCATGAAGCGGGTTCAATCTGCTTCATGGAAATGGTCATAAATCTTCTTTGCCAGTTGTTGACTGATGCCTTCGACTTTACTCAACGTATCAATACTGGCGCGCTCAATTTCACGAATGCCACCAAATTGACGCAGCAGTTGTTGCCGCCGTTTAGGACCAAGTCCGGCAATGCCATCAAGACCCGACTGCGTTCTGGCTTTGGCACGTCGTTGCCGGTGTCCCGTAATCGCAAATCGATGCGCCTCATCCCTGATCTGCTGGATCAACAGCAGTGCAGGGGAGTGAGAGGGTAGCATGAATGTGCGTCCAGATTCTCCAGAAATCAGCATTTCCTGGCCCGGCTTGCGATCCGGACCCTTTGCAATGCCAATGGTCAGAACCCCCTCCATGCCCAATGCGGTCAGTGACGCTCTTACGGCGCTAACCTGGCCTTTACCGCCATCGATGAAAAGGACATCGGGCGATGCCACTTCACCCGCACGGATACGCTGGTAACGCCGAGTGACGGCTTGTTGAAGCGCCGCGTAATCATCGCCGGGTTGAATTCCCTCAATATTGAAACGTCTATAAGCCGATTTGAGGGGGCCTTGATGATCAAATACGACGCAGGATGCAACCGTGAGCTCGCCCTGGGTATGACTGATGTCGAAGCATTCCATGCGTTTCGGTGCCTCAGGCAATCCCAGTGCTTCACCTAAGAGGCGATATCGCTCAAACACAGACTGTCGGCTGGCTAATCGAGTTTCCAGGGCGTTTTCAGCATTGCTAAGGGCCAGTTGAACCCGTTTTGATCGCTCACCTCGTGCGTTGCCTATGATTTTTACGAGGTGTCCGTCTTGTTGGGAAAGTGCTTCTTCGAGCAGGGATAACTCATCGGGCACGGTGTTAACCAAAATCTCCCGAGGGATTGGTTTCCCAATGTAATACTGGCCAATGAAGGTTTTGAGTATCTGGCTTGGTGAGGTTTCTTCGTACAGATCAGGAAAATACGATCGATCACCGATCTGCTGGCCGCGACGGATGAAGTTCATTTGAATACATGCCGCGGTACCTTGCGTTACACAGGCAATGATGTCGAGATCACCGTGTTCGCCGTGAACAGCCTGTTTTTCAAGAACCGTCCGAAGCGTTGCAATCTGGTCACGGAATCGCGCGGCTCGCTCGAACTCAAGCGACTGCGATGCACGCTCCATTCGCTCCGCCAATGTTTCAATTAATTGGCTGCTATCGCCATCTAGGAACAGGAGGGTATCCCTGACATCGATCGCATAATCCTCCTGACTGATCAGCCCAACGCAGGGGGCCGTGCATCGCTCAATCTGATATTCGAGGCAAGGTCTGGAGCGATTTTCAAAAAAACTGTCCTGGCACTGTCGGACGGGGAATATTTTTTGAAGGAGTTTTAAGCTTTCTCGGACGGCGCTCGCACTGGGGTAGGGGCCAAAATACCGACCATTGCGTTGTTTGGTGCCACGATGAAAACTGACCCTTGGAAAGGTTTGGTGTGTCGACACGTAGATTGCAGGATAGCTCTTGTCATCCCTTAATGTGATGTTATAGCGAGGCCTGTGTCGTTTGATGAGCTGACTTTCCAGCAAAAGTGCTTCAGCTTCGTTATGAGTAATCCTGACATCGATGGAATGGATGCGCGCAACCATGGCCTGTTGCTTGGGGGTAGCATCACGCGCCTGAAAATAGCTGGAGACACGTTTTTTTAGATTTTTGGCTTTGCCAACATAGATGACCTCGCCATGTTTATCGAGCATCCGATATACGCCAGGCTTATGAGTCAGTGTGCTCAAAAAACCTTTCAAATCGAAGGCGTCATCTGGGTTCGATAATGACATGACGGTTAGATGTAATAGGTGGGTTTCCAGATCGGGTCCTATAATGGCGACCATGCTAGACCTATACAAGCGTCATCACTCAGGTGGGTCACACAATGAATGATTTCTTTCATCCGGCATTGCGGCAGGGTTTGACCAATCGGTATCCCCTGATCTATGTGAAATGCCGGGAGGAGCAACGTCTTCTGAGGCAGTTGCAAAGCGTTTCCGATCATTTCTTCAATGCACGGATTCCAGTCAAGGTATGGAGCTGCAACGAGGGTATGGAGAAGGATCCATCCCTGAGCGATCCTTTGAAGGTGATTCGGAGCATCACGGCTTCTAAACCCAAGGGGATTACCCTCCTCAAGGACTTGCCGGCCCTCTTGGATTCGGATCCGACGTTGGTGCGTGCGCTACGCGATCTTTACGACGCAGTTCAGGGCTCAGAATGTTGCGTTGTCTTAAGCCACCCGGGATATCACATACCGGATGCGCTGCAGGGCCAGGTCTGGTTTGTGGATCTCGGGATGCCGACATCCACGGAAATTGATACGCATTTGAACGAATTGCTGATCCGATTTGAACGTAACGCTGAGGTCAGTCGCGAGTGGATTTCCCAGGTTGCCTCTGCCATGAAGGGGTTGGGGCTTGGAGAAGTGTCGCATCTATTCTACGGTTGGCATGCTGAGAATCGGTTTGATCAGGCATCGGTCATTAAGGATATCTACGCCAATAAGACCGCATCCTTGCAGAAGGAGGGCTGCCTCCAGTTCATGCCTAAAAACATTCAGGTCGATGAGGTAGGGGGGCTTGAGAATCTGAAGGAGTGGGTGCTCAGCCGAAAATCGCTATTCAGTCGCGAGTCTATAAAAGAGGGTGTTCCCATGCCTGCGGGAATCCTTTTCATGGGCGTCAGCGGCTGCGGAAAAAGTCTAGCGGCCAAGGTGATTGCGGGGGCATGGAATTTACCCCTGATCCGACTGGATATGAATTTGGTAATGTCCGGCGCCTATGGATCCCCTGAATTTGCTTTCGATCATGCGCTGCGAATCGCCGAGAACATCTCTCCCTTGGTGCTTTGGATAGATGAAATGGAAAATAGCTTTGGTTACGATGGAAATTCTTCCGGCGGAAACAACAGCATCTTTTCCACATTCCTGACCTGGCTCCAGGAAAAGCCTCCTGAGGTCTTTGTGGTTGCGACGGCTAACCGGATTGAAAGGCTCCCCGCGGAAGTCATTCGTAAAGGCCGCTTTGATCAGCTCTTCTTCTTGGATTTGCCCTCGGACGAAGAGAGAAGAGCCATATTCCGCATTCACATCTCAGCGTTTGGTGCAGATCCTGACAGCTTCAACATGAACCTACTCTCTATTCTGACCAAAGAGTGGAGTGGCGCTGAAATCGAGCAAGCTGTCAAAGCAGCCAGAATCCATGCGCACCAAGAAGGTCGATTGTTCGACGAAAAGGACATTACCTATACGTCTGCCCGAATGGTTCCTCTGTCGCGAACCATGGAAGAACAGATCAAGCATCTCCGACAATGGTCGCAGACACGAGCCACCCCTGCATCGAGAAAGGCCGGCTGATTTCCTGATTTGTTAGAATCGCCTCATCCTTGATCCTTGTTTCGCGCCGGATAGGCGCCCTGATTTCACGCATTTATAGAACATGACCATTCGTACTCGATTTGCACCCAGTCCCACCGGTTACCTACATGTTGGTGGGGGGCGGACAGCTCTTTTCTCTTGGCTTTATGCGCGAAAGCACGGTGGAACCTTCGTGCTCAGAATCGAAGATACCGATCTGGAACGTTCCACGGAAGAATCGGTGAATGCGATTCTTGAAGGCATGGCATGGCTTGGTCTCAATTACGACGAAGGTCCCTTTTATCAGACCCATCGTTTTGATCGATATAAAGAGCTAATTCAGAAGCTATTGGATGAGGGGAAGGCCTACCACTGCTACTGCAGCAAGGATGAGCTTGAGGAAATGCGGGCAGAACAAATGGCGCGCAAGGAAAAACCACGCTATGACGGTCGGTGCCGCCACAGGACATCTGCGCCGGAAGGTGTAAGCCCCGTTGTCCGTTTTCTGAATCCGGATGACGGCGAAGTCGTCATCAATGACCTCGTCAAAGGGCGAATTGTCGTTCGCAATACGGAGCTTGATGATCTCATCATTGCGCGTTCTGACGGGTCACCGACGTATAACTTCACGGTGGTTGTGGATGACCTCGACATGAAGATCACTCATGTGATTCGTGGCGATGATCACGTCAACAATACGCCCCGACAAATCAACATTCTCAAGGCACTCGGTGCCGAGCTTCCTGAGTATGCGCACGTTCCGATGATTTTGGGTTCTGACGGAGCCAGACTGTCAAAGCGTCATGGTGCAGTCAGCGTCATGCAATATCGCGATGATGGATTCTTGCCCGAAGCCCTGCTCAACTATTTGGTTCGTTTAGGGTGGTCGCATGGGGATCAGGAAATATTCTCGATTGACGAGATGGTGAATGCGTTTGACGTTCCGGACATTAACCATTCTGCCTCGACCTTCAACCCCGAAAAGCTGCTGTGGTTGAACCACCACTATCTGATGCACAGTGACCCTGCCCATGTCGCCCATCATTTGCGCTGGCATCTGGGGCAGAGAGGTGTGGATCCTGCTGTAGGGCCTGATCTCATTGAGGTTGTCAAAGCCCAACGTGAGCGAAGCAAGACCCTCGTTGAAATGGCAAATGCCAGCCTCTTTTTCTATAAGGATTTTGAGGGCTATGACGAAAAGGCGGCATCCAAGCATCTGACGGCTGATTCGCTGAGAATTCTCAAGCATCTTGAAGAGAATCTCGCCGCTCTTCACCCTTGGATCAGGGAAAGCCTGCACGACATCATCTCTGCGACTGCCGAATCGGTCGGAGAAAAGATGGGTGCCGTTGCGCAACCACTCCGTGTTGCGGTGAGCGGTACGACCGTTTCGCCACCGATCGATCTCACCATCGAGATTTTGGGCAAGGAAAAGACGCTTGAGCGGGTGAGGGCGGCAATCGCCTGGATTGAGCGCTAGTTTTTTTGCGAAAGAAAACGAAAACTCGTTTCAGGCAGTAGACAGTTTTAGAAAGAAGCTCTACAATGCACAGCTTAGGTCGCGGGGCCATAGCTCAGCTGGGAGAGCGCTACAATGGCATTGTAGAGGTCGCGAGTTCGATCCTCGCTGGCTCCACCAAGATCGACGAAAACGCGTTCCGTCCCCATCGTCTAGAGGCCTAGGACATCGCCCTTTCACGGCGACGACAGGGGTTCGAATCCCCTTGGGGACGCCATATATCAGAAAAGCCTGCTTCCATGCAGGCTTTTTTGTTTTCAAAATTCATCTTTTTGAGGCACCTGCCCCTCAGGGTCCCTCTCTCTAAATCCTTGGTTTTACCCGAGCGATCTAGACTCGGCGGAAGAATTCCTAGTGGCTCAGTTTGGCTACACACTCCACAAAGGCAGCGGTGTCGGGCTGTAACTTGAGTTGCCTGCAAATCTGATCCGGTGAAGTTGCCTGGCCCTTTTCAGCGTGGTCCGGGATCTCCTGAAGGGAGAGGCTTAGTGCATCTGTGAACCCTTTATCGGTCAGAATGACCTCAGCGGCTTGATACGTCAGGTCTGACAATATCAAGTCGAAGCGTTCAATTTCGTTGAGTGGCTTTGACGGATTGACCACTGTATAGAGCGTTTTCGAGCCATCAATGGTCGCTGTAAGTCCTAGCTCACGCTGATAAAGAATAGGCGTGTCGATAGGGGCCTTACACGATGGCAGGTTTCGCGGGCTACTCGCAAGGCGCGCGGTACTCATCTTGGTCAGGCCATAGTGAAGCTCAGCCTTGATATACCCCATGTCCGGATTTGCGGTTCCATTCGTAAAGTCGATGCAGTAGGACACCACCCATTCCGAGTCACCGGCAAGCGTTCCAAGAACCTCTTTCATGAGATTTCCCGTTCTTTCGCGAATGTGCCTTGCGGTATCTTCGTCGGTGAAGCTGTAATACAGCCCGTCGGCATAAATCCCTGCCAGTGCACCTTTAGCCGTGTCAGAATCCTGATCCAAAATGGCAAGACGAACTCCCTTTCGTTGCAGCAGATCCTTGAGGTCGTTAAAAGGCCCCGAGCGGTTTATGCGATTCACGAACTTGGATGTGGAGACGGCCTTGATATTCCAGGACGTCGTTGACGAATTCAGAGCGGCACATCCAACCAGAATGATGGTCAACAACAGGGAGGTGAGCTTTATGCGAAGTCTCATGGCGGATGGTCCGTCAGGTTGAAGTTCGTGAATGTCGTCGGTCAAAAGATATCCTTAATGACCAAGGGCGTAAGTTAAAACAGAAGGAGACCATATGGCTAGCGTGCTTCGGGCAACAATCTGTCTTTGTTTTTTTGCATCCTTCACGGTTCATGCATTCTCTGGCAGGGACTTGAAGACTGCCTGTGATTCAGGAGACCGCTACGTATTGGGTGGGTCTGGGTTCAAGGAAGTGGGCGATGCCTATTCGGGGGGCGAGTGTATTGGCTACATCCACGGTGTCAATGATGCCTTGACCGAAGGCGTTTTCTGTCCGGGCACTGGCGTAACGGTCGGAGAGGAAGTTAAGTCCGTGAGAGCCTATCTGACCAAGCATCATGATCGCTTGACTGAGCCGGCTGGTGAATTGGTTCGGGCGGCCTTGATCACAGCCTATCCATGTGCACCACAATGAATCACAAGGTTTGGTGTTGACGTGATATGGGGCGAATGGGTCTCTTTGACAGAGGTTCCTTGAATCTCGGACCGTGCGATTCGCCCCAATAGCTTGGTTCGCGGCTAAAAATCATGTTGGCTTGGTTTCTGCTTGTTTCATCTGAGTACATCCAGGAATGGTCGTGCAGATCAGTCCTTGGAAGTTTTCTCTCAATGAAAGAAGGAGATGATTGCGATGCCAAGCCAGACACTCACCTTGCTGCTTGCAGGTGGACAGGGAGCGCGCCTTAATCCATTGACCAGGGATCGGGCAAAACCAGCGGTTCCCTTCGGCGGAAAGTATCGGGTCATTGACTTTACGCTCTCAAACTGTCTCCACTCGGGGCTTCGTCAGATTCTGGTCATGACGCAATACAAGTCCCAGTCGCTCCAGCGCCATCTCAGGGATGGCTGGTCGATCTTCAGTCCGGAATGTGGTGAATTCATCACGATGGTACCGCCACAAATGCGTACCAATGATTCCTGGTATGAAGGCACAGCGGATGCGCTTTATCAAAACCTTTACCTTCTGGAGCGAAGCCCGGCGGAAAACGCGCTCATTCTGGCAGCAGATCACATCTATCGGATGGACTACGCCGCTCTGATAGCTGCACATAAAGAGAACAAGGCAGATCTCACCATTGCGTGCATGAAGGTTCCGATCAGCGAGGCAAGTGCATTCGGGGTGATGGCCGTCGATGCAGAATCCAGAATTCTGACTTTTGATGAGAAACCTGAATTCCCGAAATCGCTGCCGGATGACAGCGATCAGGCACTGGTCTCCATGGGCATCTATGTGTTCAACATGGATGTCCTGATGAGAGAGTTGTTGGAAGATCATCAGGATCAACGCTCGAGCCACGATTTTGGACACGACATCATTCCCAGAATGATCGAGCGTTGTCAGGTCTTTGCCTACGCGTTTGGCGGTTCTCGGGGGCGTGTGAGTTCGGATCAGTACTGGCGGGATGTGGGAACAATCGATGCCTATTACGAAGCCAATATGGATTTATTAAAGCCAATTCCACCCCTTAACCTGTACCAAGAGGATTGGGGAATCAGGACCTATCATGGTCAAAATCCACCTGCACGCATGGTTCCTAGCGTAACCGGAAATCAAGGGGAGCTCGTCGACTCCATATTGGGTGCGGGAGCGCTTATATCTGGCGCCACAGTCAGGCGCTCCATTCTTTCCTCAAGAGTTCAGGTGCTGGACGGTGCAACGGTTGAGGATGCCATTCTTTTTGATCACGTCTCCGTCGGGGAGGGTGCGACGCTAAAGCGCTGCATCATTGATAAAGGCGTCAAAATTCCACCCGGAATGGAAATTGGTGTCGATATCGAGCGGGATCGTAAGCGCTTTACGCTCTCTGATGCAGGCATCATTGTTGTGCCACGCCTCCATGTTTTTAATGAAGATACCTCCTGAGGTCTGTCGGGTTGCGATGTATGTCCTTGGAACAAAACTACAGGCAGGTGAATCATGACGCATGCAGGGATCGAAAAAATAACGCGGGAAATCATTGATCGTAGCCACAAGACCCGAGAAGCCTATCTAGCGCGCATAGAAGCAACACGGATGGTGTATCCGAACCGCAAGGTGCTGGGATGTGGAAATCTTGCACATGGTTTTGCGGTATGTGATCGGGCCGACAAAGCCGATTTGAAGGCCGAGAAGAAGGCAAATATTGCAATCGTTTCATCCTATAGCGATATGTTGTCCGCGCATCAGCCCTATCGAGATGCGCCAGAACTGATTAAGCAGGCCATACGAGAAAATGGTGGGGTTTGTCAGTTTGCTGGTGGTGTTCCGGCCATGTGCGACGGGATCACTCAAGGCTTTCCGGGCATGGAAATGTCGCTTTTCAGTCGTGATGTCATTGCGATGTCGACCGCCATTGCGCTCAGTCACAACATGTTCGACGGGGCACTTTATCTCGGGGTCTGCGACAAGATTGTGCCCGGACTCTTGATGGGAGCGCTTACCTTTGGTCATTTGCCAGGCATCTTTGTTCCGGCTGGCCCGATGCAAACGGGAATCAGCAACAAGGAAAAATCGCGTGCTCGACAGAAATACGCGGAAGGCAAGATCGGACGTGATGAACTGTTGGACAGTGAATCTCGTTCTTATCACAGTCCGGGAACATGCACCTTTTATGGAACGGCGAACAGTAATCAGATGATGATGGAGATCATGGGACTTCACCTGCCGGGTAGTTCCTTTGTGAATCCATACACGGAATTACGGGATCAATTCACGGTCAAGGCGGCAAAGCAAATACTGAAATTCACTGCTGACGGCACGGATTATCGACCCATTGGTCACGTCGTCAATGAAAAGGCGATCGTCAATGCGATTGTGGGTTTGCTCGCTACGGGTGGATCCACAAATCACACCATGCATCTTGTGGCCATCGCCAGAGTGGCAGGGATCATCATCAACTGGAATGACTTCGATAATCTTTCTAAAGTGGTGCCACTGATTGCCAAGGTCTATCCCAATGGCCCCGCTGACGTGAATGATTTTCACAAGGCTGGGGGGATGCAAGCCATTATTTCGTCTTTGTTGAGTCACGGTCTCCTTCATGAAGACGTCATGACCATCGGTGATCAGACAGGTATGGCGCAATATACCCATGATGTTAGCCTCAAGGATGGGGCGCTGGTTTCAGACGACTCTCCGAAGGTCTCGCTTGATGCAGAAATAATTCGTGGTGCCGATGATCCGTTTGCACCGATTGGCGGCATACATTTGATGCGGGGGAATCTGGGACGAGGTATCTCCAAAGTCTCGGCCGTCTCCGAAGATCATCACGTTGTGGAAGCACCCGCGGTGGTCTTCGATGATCAAGAAGAAATGTTGGCAGCATTTCGCCATGGGGAATTGGAGCGAGATTTCGTCGCAGTACTTCGGTTCCAGGGCCCACGATCAAACGGGATGCCCGAATTGCATAAATTGACGCCATGCCTCGGATTACTCCAGGACAAGGGCTACAAGGTTGCACTTTTAACGGATGGCCGTATGTCTGGCGCATCCGGAAAGGTGCCATCCGCCATTCATATGTACCCGGAATGTATCAACGGTGGCCCACTGGCGAAGGTCAGAAACGGAGACATCATCCATTTGGACATCATGGCCGGGATCGTTGATGTGTTAGTTGATGAGGCGGAATTCAATGGCAGAATTCCAGACCAAAGCTCCGCAGAGAACCACCATATTGGGATGGGGCGTGAATTGTTTGCAGGATTCAGGCTTGGGGCAACGACAGCCGAAACCGGCGCAAGTAATCTCTTTGTAATCGATTGACGACAACGAAAACGAGTGTGAAATGACAATTCATTCCTATACAGCACGGCAAGTTCTGGAACATTCTCCGGTCGTCCCCGTGATGGTGATCGATGATCTAAATACAGCCATTCCCCTGGCGCGGGCACTCGTCAAGGGCGGAATACGTGTCCTTGAAATCACCCTGCGTACCGCTGTTGCGCTGGATGCGATCAGGCAGATTGCCAACGAAGTTGAAGGTGCGATCGTTGGAGCAGGGACGGTCTTGAATCCGGGACAGTATGAGGATGCTCTCAAGGCCGGGGCCCAGTTTGTGATTAGCCCTGGAATATCCAGTTCATTACTGAAGTCAGCCAAGGGAAGCGGTGTCCCTTTTATTCCTGGAGTGGCAACGATCTCCGAAATCATGCTCGGACTTGAGGGGGATCTGGATGCCTTCAAGTTTTTCCCGGCGGAAGCGGCAGGCGGTATTCCGATGCTGAAGTCCATTGCGGGACCACTGCCTGACGTCAGATTCTGTCCTACGGGCGGGATCACGCCATCCAACTACCTGGACTATTTGGCGCTTCCTTCAGTCTCATGCGTCGGGGGATCCTGGCTGGCGCCTAAGGCGGCCATTCAAGCCGATAATTATGCAGCGATCACCGAATTAGCCCGCGAAGCAGTTGAGGGAGCTCGGCCCTATCGTTGATTTTGGAGGTGTGTGAGTGCTGCAAGAATATATTCTCCGACCTGTTGAGGCGGCTGGATGAAGAAACGCTCCCAAGCACTCGCCACTTCGTCCTCATAATCTGAGGCATTCCCGTATCCTTTCTTAAGCCAGTGAATGCGGACCGCATGACCGATGATGATGTCTGTCACCAAGGTATCTCCGAATTGAAGATCCGGTTCTGCGCTGATCACTTCACTCATCACATGTAGCGCCTCTACGGTCAGTTGCCGATACTCCGGTGCATCAAGGCTGTCGAGCAAGTGCGTCACTTTCGCCTTGAATGCCTGTTCGCCAGAGGTCATATGGGCCTGGAGTTCGCGGCTGTCGATTCGATGTTGGCTGTTGTACTTGCCACCGATCATTAGACCTTCGCAGTGCCCGAGCAAGCGGAAAACATCTTCAAAAAAGGAATCGCCCTCCCTGCTGACGCTGCCCCGTTGCTCCCGCCAATGCAGCCAATACTCTCCCTCATTAACGTCAGCCTCATTGATGGGCTGAATCTGTTGCAGCATCCTGTCTTCGTTCAGAGTCAACGGTGCATGCAGGCTTTCTGCATGCTCAAGGACTGACTCGCTGTGTGCGTAGTGACTTAATGCCTCTTTCAGCGCCCTTGAAAGTCGATGCGGAGAAGAACTTAGGATCCGTTCAAATGCCTGATCTAGCGCACCCCCCGCGTTCCTTTTTTCCCGTGCCACGATGAGATCGAGAATATGGCCTACTCTGATCGTATTCATGTCATTGAACAGGGCAGGGGCTTGTTTGATCAAAAGGCCAATGGCGATGATGAGTTCCTGGATCAGGATCTGAATCCCCGGGTTCATCGGGTTATAGGTCCTGATGGCCTCGAGGATCTCAGATGAATCGGCAGGCTTGCGAAAGGTCGACTTTCCGCTATAGGACTTTCCGATTGTCAATCCATGTTGCCGAACGATGATGTCAGTCGTGGCCTGCTCAAGGTTAAGGTCATATTTATGGAGCAAACCCGCACAGGTTCGAATGATATGCCACGCGTGAACATTCGCGGCCTGTACATATAAATCCTCAAGCGCATCACCCAGTGTCGTAGAGGGGGCGTCACCCATCGTGCTAAAAAGAGGATGATTTAGCGACTGATTTCGTTCGAGCAGGGTCATGAGGCCTTGAAGCCAATCCGAGGCATATCTTGATCGGGTCAAGATCTCTCTAACAGTATCGTCATCCGATGATGCAATATCCAACGCCGATGTGTCTGACACCTGAAACGTCAGTCGCCCTAAGGTATGACTGCCAACTTCGATGATTTGGCCAGAAGGCATTAAATCGCCTTCTGACAAACTGAAGTCGTGGAGAATGCCAATTCGCTCATAGGCGGTGTTGTCGGCAAATTTAGAGAGGCTGATCAATTGAGCAGGTTGATCTGACGCGTGATTCAAGGATTTGAGGAAATCCAGCAATACCTCTGCACCATCGCCCGACAGCATGTTTTCCTGAATATCCAGCACCAACAATGGCCGCGTTTTTGGAGTGGGCCACTGATCACTTAGATAGGTCATCTCTGCCTTGATTCGCTCAACCAACAAGTGGTTATCCATGGCCAGAAAAAAGCCACTCTGGTCTAGAAACTGAGGAATGAAGACGACGGGGCGCTTTCCAAGCACATAGACCCTTGCCGTTGATAGGGTTCGCAGCTGTCGGAGTGGACGGCCTGATAGGCCCAGTCGATCGTTCCTTCCGACCTGATGAAACGCAAGCGCAAGCTCACTGGCTTCCCGAATCTCAATGGGTGACACATCTCTACGGGAATCTGCGGAGAGCCCTGAGGCGTCTAGCAGTTCCTTTACCGAGTGTGATTCCGTGATCAGTGCGATCTGGACGATGGCGTTGCCCTGGTGGCGTCCTCCATGATGGCGGCCGAGTGGATCTACATCATCGCGTTCAATGAGCCCGTCATCGATCAGATTGCCGAGCATGAACAAGCTTTGCGCCCACACCAGCGGAAGGTTCTCATTGGGCAATCGAGGCTGTGAACCGGGATTCAGCTGTTCGGCTTCGACATGAACATCTGATACGAAGTAAAGCTCTGGTATCAGTGGAATACCCTTTCTATGTACCGCGAGTCCATCAATGCGTTGGCGATATTCAAAGGCCTTTTCCCGCTCACCGGAGAAAAGGGCATCAAGATATTGGTAACAGAAAAAAAGTGGCCACTCACACTCTATGTTTGAAAACGCTCGGAGCTCATGGTGTTCGTAGTGGAGTCGGTGAGGGTCTTCAACCACCGTCTGATGTCCATCCAGAAGAAAGCGTTTATAACCATAGCGTCCCTTCAACCGCTCATCACAGCGTTGAATCACATCACGCCGTAGCAGTGGGTCGTTGATAGCAAAGGCCGGAAAACCTGTGATGCTCAAGAGCGCAGCATCGACCTCCTTTGAGAATGACTCGCGAGGCAGTAAAGCCTTGATGGCAATGCGGGTGCGCGCAATATCGTCTGCAAGCACGTGAACAATAGAGGCCTGACCGCCATCGTCGCCAAAGAGATTGAATCCATCCAGTGATTCGAGCGCTGCGAGCGCCATGCCCATAGAGCTCGCATTGAGTTCGGGTTCACCATGATTCAGCTTGTGTCCACGTTCCCAGATTCCGTAATCGGGTGTGCGGTAGCTTCGACTAATGTAATGCACCAGATTTTGGATAAAGTTGACTTCATCCAGCGACCCGATGATCTTGAGCCCCCCTCGAATCATCTGCGTCAGCATGAGCAGGTAGAGGGAGGTCGCATCCAATTGAAGATGTCCCCAGGCGTGATCCTCAACGACCGTCAGACCGTCATCGGTTCCATACTTGGCATGAAGCGCATCGATGGGGTTCTGCGTATGTTTAAATCGCTCAACTTTTGCACTTTGCCGCATCATGGCGGCGAGTAGCCCCCTCATCAGACGTGTTGTGGACTGCTCAAGCAGGTAAGCGCGATCATCACCAAAACCATTCTTCCGGTAAGCGATGCCGAGGCCCCATACCGCGAGAATGCTGTAGACGTTATCCCTGACCCAGGCATCGGTATAGTTGCCGTGAGACGTAATCGCCGTACTGGCAGGCAAGAGCCCCGTCAGAGGATTTTGTTTTGAAAGGATGACATTGTCAGCCTGTTCGTAATAATGTTCGAGGAGCAGCCGCTTTCGGTCGCTCGGCGTGGCGCGGTTGTCCGCGCCATCGCTCAGGAATGCCTTGATCGGATGATTCTGGGCAGGATGGTTTGTCACAGGAGATCCGTCCGCTCGATGGGATCGAAACGAATGCCCGCCTCTTCAATCCTACAAATCAATTCGTTTCGGCTGACGCCTAATATCGATGCAATGGTCGCAAGACTCCAGGCTGGGCTCCCGCTTGAAGGAAGCATGATATCGGCGCGTGGAAGATACCCACGATTGATGAGAAGAAACTCTTCAAGTAGTGCCGGTGAATTCGCAGAGCGATCATGGGGTTTCCGGCAGGAATCCTGAGTGACTTTCTTTGATACGGCTGATTCCGAGAGTGGGTTCTTCATCGTAGCCCCTGTTAGTTGCATCACATCTGGTGAGATGCAAGACTGGGGCCACTGTGTCATGTAGGGTGAATACCTTGGATTCTGCCTGGGTGTTTTCAATAAATGCGCCGACTATCGGTGCAGAAACGCACATGAATTGGGCCCATTCAGTTCGTTCAGGGCAGGGAGGTTGTTGTGAATGAAGAAGCTTTGAAGGTGAAGTACGCCGGCTTTTGGCGGAGGCTCTTTGCCAATCTGATTGACGCGGTTCTGATGATGGCGTGGATGGTGCCGGCGCTCTACTATTTCTATGGTGATCGTCTTTGGACGGATTCAAGCCCCATCATGGGGCCTGCCGACTTCCTCATCAGTTGGGTCCTTCCGATGCTCGGCGTACTTGTCTTGTGGGATAAGCGGCAAGCGACGATTGGAAAGATGATGCTGAAACTGAAGATCTTGGACGCCCGTACCTTGGAGCCCCTCTCCAGACGTCAGGAGCTGGTTCGTTATCTGGCTTATTTTCTTGCCACCTTGCCCTTGGGCTTAGGTTTCGTCTGGATTGCCTTTGACGCCAGAAAACAGGGGCTTCACGATCATCTCGCAGGTTCCGTCGTCATCCAATGTCCTGAATGAGGATTAGTTCGTGGTCCTTTGAGTCGGGGTACAGATCGAAGGTAATGTTGTGCAATGCAGATGCAGGATCCTTCGAACCTCATCAATCGCTATCGGGTTTTCCTGAGCACTGTGATTCCCACGAACGATGAATTCGGAATCCACGCCTTCAAGATGCGCGCTCTGATAATCAACCACACCATCGTTACCGGTCAGGATATCCATTTCCGGTAAGACTGCGATGATGGAATGCGCTTTGACATGAGGGGCGAGCGGCAAGGTAGCAACCTTTCTCATCACAGGGCTTTTCGAATTCATGCCATCGACAGATGTCGGCATCTCGTTTTCAAAACCTTCAGGCAACTTGAGTTGGGCCACTGCTTCGTTCCATTTCACATTGAAGCGGGAGAGGAATCGGGCCGGTGTTCCTATGACTGCGTGCGCCAGTGTTCTGACCCAGTCCTCGGTGATGAAGCTTCCTCGGTGCGGTGTTGAAATAAATACAAGGCGAGTGACAAACGGGAGGGGCTTGAAGAAAAGAGCCCGCTGGAATCCCATCTTAATAACGGGATCAACCTTGAAGTCTGAAAACGCTTTATCACTGATGGATCGCCAGATTTGATCACCTGGGTCTATCGCAGTCATATGGGTCAGGAGTCCACCCTGACTGTGCCCGATGACCACCATGTGCCGGAGGGCCTCACTGGTGTGTTTCGGATCCAGCGTATTCACCATATGACTCAGCGTATCCCGGAGGTCAGCTGCGGACGTCGGGATCGGGAGACTACTGGTGTATTCGTAAAACCAGAACTGATACTTTGCATGCAGCAAGGGATCAGCTCTGAGGGTATTGACCATTTCCGCCCACCAGATCGGACTGCTGCCCGTCCCATGCACCAGAACTACGGGGATTTTCCTCGGATCGTAGGCCTCAATAAATAGCAGGCTCCTTTCAAGGGTGTCATTGAATATGAAGCGCTCGAAACCAGAGCTCCAGATTTTGCTGTTATTGAGACGGTAAGCCAGCGGAGTAGTCGAGTCCGTTTGCAGTGGCACCGAGTCGTCGTTAATGACTAGGTGAGTGTCATCGGTGGTTGAGATCAGCGCAAGCGTGGCTGGGCTAGATTGATCTGAAAGCTCCTGAACAGAACCGTTGATCTGGAGAAACGCTGTAATCGGAACAACCCCGCCAGTGGGTGCCGTTTTGGTTTCATGAGTCAGTGCGACGATGGGTGCACCAAGTCCTGGCGTCCTGTTATTCGTGGAAAATCCATCAACCTCGAATGAATCGGCCGGAAGAAGCTGATCATTTGGGCTCAGGCTCCAGCGCAGCGAGTCGGTTTTCACCTTGATGGCCAGTTTGAAGTCGGGGAGCGAGCGCGTTGCATCCTTGACGTCCAGCGCTTCGGTCGCAGGATCCAGAAACGCCTGAGCCAGGCTACGGTTGTACAGTTCACAGGCTTCACGGAACCGATTGTCGTAGGCATTGGGCTGCGGCTCTTTACCAGGACCAAGCAGGTAGAGATAGG
>CAYFOC010000015.1:0-16529 GCA_964344615.1 uncultured Methylococcus sp. | reverse complement strand
CCAATTCGGCGCCGACATGAAAGTAGCACTGATCAACGATGGGCCGGTCACCTTCAACATTCGCATCCCGCCGTCCAAGTCCATCTAAAGAAATTTATCCCCTTCTGCTATATCAGTCCTTGCACTGATAAGCCTTGCCAACCAGCACCGCATCAATCGTTCCGCCAAACAGTTCTCGCTGAGAGTACTGTTGCTGCTGCAAAAGCACTCGATTCGCTCCAAGCTTAAGGGCCTCGTTCTTTAGCGACTGCCGTGCCCCCACAACAAGGTTGACGGTTGGCGTGAAAGGACCCGAAAAACGATTACCCTGATTGCCGACCACATCACCCAGATAGGTACACTTCTTGACTTCTTTAGGGGTCGAAACAACGTCAACTCTTTCGGCGCCTGGAACCAGCGGGGTCGCAGCACAAGCCGTCAAGGTCAAAAGAAACACACCGGATAAGACTTTCTTCACGGAATACCTCACAAACAAAAGTCACCAAGTTAATGGAGGGGAACGCTACCCCTTATAATTTTGAGGGTCAACCCTGCCAGAGACTAAAGCCCCATTACCAAGGACCTATGGACACCATACTCATCAGAGGGGCTAGAACCCATAACCTGAAAAACATCGATCTCGATCTCCCGCGGGACAAGCTCATTGTCATCACAGGGCTATCGGGTTCAGGGAAGTCTTCGCTGGCATTCGACACTATCTATGCCGAGGGGCAACGCCGCTACGTAGAGTCGCTTTCAGCCTACGCTCGGCAATTTCTCTCAGTGATGGAGAAGCCTGACGTCGATCATATCGAAGGGCTTTCACCAGCGATTTCCATCGAGCAGAAATCGACCTCACACAATCCGCGCTCCACGGTCGGAACCATCACAGAGATCTATGACTATCTGAGACTACTGTTTGCACGAGCAGGCACGCCACAGTGCCCTCAACACGGCATCTCACTGGAGGCCCAGACCATCAGCCAGATGGTCGATCAGGTACTGACCGAATCCGAAGATAGCCGCTGGATGCTGCTTGCTCCCGTGGTCAATGCCCGAAAAGGAGAACATGTTCAGGTCATTGAGGACCTGAAGAATCAGGGGTTCATTCGCGCCAGGATTAATGGAGAAGTCTGTGAACTGGATGATCCGCCCCCACTCGAACTCAAAAAGAAACATACGATTGAGGCAGTTGTCGATCGTTTCAAGATCCGACCCGACCTTGCAACCCGGCTGGCCGAATCGTTTGAAACGGCCTTGAAACTGGCAGACGGCATCGCAATCGTTGCGTCCATGGACGTGCCTGGCAAGGAATCTCTCTTTTCGGATAAGTATGCCTGCCCACATTGCGGCTACGCCCTGAGCGAACTTGAACCGCGCATCTTTTCCTTCAACAATCCCAAGGGGGCCTGCCCCGAGTGTGATGGTCTGGGTATACGACAGTATTTCGACCCGGACCTGATCGTTCACAGCCCACAGAAAAGTCTGGCTGAAGGCGCGATCCGCAATTGGGACAAGAGCAACGCCTACTACTACCAGATGGTGCTCTCTCTCGCCGAGCATTTTGGCTTCGATCCGGAGACTCCCTACATGGATCTGCCGGAGGAAGTCAGAAAGGTTCTGCTTTATGGCAGTGGACGCGAGGCACTCCCCTTCATCAGCATCAACAGCCGCGGCAAGATCACCACACAGCTTCACCGCTTTGAAGGGGTCATTCCGAGCATGGAGCGACGGTATCGGGAAACGGATTCCCAATCCGTACGGGAAGATCTGGCTCGTTATCAGGCAAATCGTCCCTGCCCTTCCTGTGATGGCGCACGATTGAATCTCGCTGCACGCAACGTCTTTGTGGACGGACTGCCTCTTCATGCGCTCACGGCACTCCCCATTCGCCGGGTCATGGCCTTTTTCCACGACTTATCCCTCCCGGGACATCGTGGCGAGGTCGCAGACAAGGTCGTCAAGGAAATCAACGAACGCCTTGGCTTTCTGGTCAATGTGGGGCTTGATTACCTGACCCTTGACCGGAGTGCCGACACGCTCTCGGGAGGCGAAGCACAGCGGATTCGACTGGCCAGTCAGATTGGTGCAGGTCTGGTGGGCGTGATGTACGTCCTGGATGAACCCTCTATTGGGCTCCATCAGCGTGACAATCAACGCCTTTTGGACACCCTCCTCCATCTTCGGAATCTCGGCAATACCGTCATCGTTGTCGAACATGACGAGGACGCCATTCGTCTGGCCGATCATGTCGTCGATATCGGCCCTGGGGCGGGTGTACATGGCGGCCAGGTTGTGGCGGCAGGTACTCCTGAATTCATCATGAACCATGCGGACTCCCTCACGGGTCGATATCTTTCCGGAAAAGAGTCCATTGCCATTCCCCACAAGAGGCATCCCTTCGACAAGGAACGGGTCATGGTCATTCGAGGGGCGACGGGCAACAACCTAAAGTCGGTCGATGCTGAATTTCCTGTCGGGTTACTGACCTGCGTCACGGGCGTATCCGGCTCAGGCAAATCCACGTTGATTAACGACACCTTGTATCGGGTTGCCGCCAGAGAACTCAACGGAGCAACGCTGGTGGCTGCCCCATATGCCAGCATTGAAGGACTTGATCATTTCGACAAGGTTGTCGATATTAATCAAAGCCCAATCGGAAGAACCCCACGCTCCAATCCTGCGACCTACACCCAGGTCTTCACACCGATTCGCGAACTCTTTTCAGCGACGCCCGAAGCGAGATCAAGAGGCTATTCGCCGGGTCGTTTCAGTTTCAACGTCAAGGGAGGTCGTTGCGAGGCCTGTGCGGGTGATGGGGTCATCAAGGTAGAAATGCACTTTCTGCCTGACCTTTTTGTGAATTGCGATATTTGCCAGGGCCAACGGTATAACCGGGAAACCCTTGAGATTCGCTACAAAGGTAAAACGATCCACGAAGTGCTCAGCATGACTGTCGAAGATGCCGCCGCCTTTTTCTCCGCCATACCTACAGTCTCAAGAAAACTCGAAACCCTCATGGAAGTGGGTTTGGGATACATCACGCTCGGACAAAATGCCGTGACCCTGTCCGGCGGTGAAGCGCAACGTGTGAAGCTTGCTCGCGAACTGTCCAAAAGAGACACCGGCAAGACCCTCTACATTCTGGATGAACCGACGACCGGACTTCATTTTCACGATATCCGGCAACTGTTGGTCGTTCTGCACAGCCTTCGTGACCGTGGTAACACTCTGGTGGTGATCGAACACAATCTGGACGTCATTAAGACCGCGGACTGGATCATTGATCTTGGTCCGGATGGTGGTGAAGGGGGAGGTGAAATTCTGGCTACGGGAACTCCCGAAGCGATTGCGAAGGTCGATAAGTCGTATACGGGAAAATTCCTTAAGAAATCTTTGACCCCCACTACTCGTTGAGAGTTCGGGGTATCTGGCAGGATTGCCAAATACCCCGACAAGATCGTCAGAGGCGACAGGTCTTGCTCGCCTCGTCAGGATCGCGCCGTTTGCCGGCATCGATATCACAAACGGTCTCAAGCCACATCGCGTTAAGAATCGCGAAAGACGCCGCAAAAGAGACGCCAAGCACCCAAGCGAAATACCACATGATTTGGTCTCCCTGATTTAGTAAAGCGTGTGCGAGTCCTTGAGGACAGTTTCGGGTGAAACGGTTCCCCAAAGCTTGCGATAGACCCACTGGGTATAGAGCAGAACGATCGGCAGAAATACGATCGTGATCCAGAAGGCAATATTCAAAACCATATGGCTTGACGTCGCATCCCAAAGAGTCAGGCTGGAGCGCGAATCCACGGTTGAGATCAAAAGGAAAGGAAAAAGCCCAAATCCGACCGTCAGAAGCGCCCCAATGATGCCGAGCGAACTGGCCACGAAAGCAGAGGCGTCACCTCTCCCTCGCCCCAGGATCCAGGCCATAACAAAACCTAACACCGCAACAATCGGTGCAGCTAGCATCCATGGCGTTTCAAGGAAATGCGCCAACCAGCCCGGCCCCTTGGCCAAAACCACCTTATTCATTGGGTTTGAGGGAGCCCCTTTTCCTGCGATGGAAGTCAGTTCCGGACGATCAAATCCATAGATTAGCCATAAGGCGGCAATGGCCACCAGGAGGATAAGGAGCGGCCCCAAAATAGCTACAGCCTTCCTTGAGCGCTCACGCACAAGGCCATTCGTTCGCCATTTCACGAAGATACCGCCATGGAAGCTGGTTAGAACGACGCCAATGACTCCACAGAGCAACTGAAACGGGCCAAGAAGACCAAAGAAACTGCCGTCATAACTCGGGCGCAAATCTTCATCCAGATGGAAGGGGAGCCCGATCAGAAGATTACCGACAAGCACACCTAGCAATATCGGAGGCAGAGTTCCTCCCAAAAACAAGGCCCAATCCCAAGCATTACGCCATCTTGGGCAGTCAATTTTGCTTCGGTAGTCAAAGCCAGCGGGCCTCAGGAAAAGAGAAAACAGCACCAACATCATGGCAATGTAAAGCCCTGAAAAGAGAGTCGCATAGACCGAAGGCCATATCGCGAAGATGGCTCCCCCCAAGAGCACAAGCCATACCTGATTGCCTTCCCAGGTTCCCCCCACGGTATTGATTACCACCCTCCTTTCGACGTCCGTTTTTGCGACAAAGGGAAGTAACGTTCCGGCCCCGAAGTCGAAGCCCTCCGTCAGAGCGAAGGCGATGGCCACAACACCAATGAACACCCACCAGATCAGGCGAATAGTTTCGTAGTCAAACATGACATTTCTCTAAAGATATTCTGTTGATTGGAAGCCACTTTGACCGTTAGGCCTTCTGAGTGGCCTGAGTGGTTTCGAAGTGATATTTGCCGGTATGCAGGCTGCTAGGCCCGAGCCTCACGTACTTGAACATCAAGAATAATTCGATGATGAGCAGGACCGTATAGAACACTAAAAAGCCCATGAGACTGAACCAAAGCTGATCGGTGCTGAGATTGGAGACACTCATGTGTGTCGGCAGCACCCCTGAAATCGTCCAGGGCTGGCGACCGTATTCCGCTACAAACCAACCCGTTTCCGCAGCAATCCACGGCAATGGAATCGCCCATACGGCCAGCTTCATCAACCAGCGTTTTTGATCAGCTACGCGGGTCGCACAATAGAAGAAGGCCAACGCAAAAATGATCAGCATGGTAAAGCCGCAGGCCACCATGACCCGGAAACTCCAAAATAGAGGCGCGACCTTGGGCAGACTGTCATGGGCCGCCTTGGCAATGGTGGCTTCATCGGCATCGACCACCTTGGCCGTGTACTTCTTGAGCAGAAGACCATAGCCCAGATCTGCCTTGTGCTTGTCGAAGGAGGCGATGGTGGCGGCATCCTTCTGACCTGACCTCATCTTCTGGAGATCCGCATAGGCTTTCATACCGTTACGAATGCGGCCCAGATTATCCTGATAAAGATCCTTGAGACCGCGCACCGGCTCATCAATAGAGCGTGTTGCAATGAGCCCCAAAAGGTAGGGGATCTCGATGCCATAATCGGTTTTCTGTTCCTTCTCGTTGATGATGCCCGCAAGCGTGAAACTCGCTGGTGCCTTGGTGGTTTCCCACTCTGCCTCAATGGCCGCAAGCTTCACCTTCTGTGCTTCACCCGAGGTGTAACCACTTTCATCCCCCAGAACGATCACAGACAGGATCGAAGCAAGTCCGAATGCAGATGCGATCGAGAAAGATCGCCGCGCAAAGCCGACATCTCTCCCTTTGAGCAGATACCAGGAGCTAATTCCCAGAACGAACATAGATGCCGTGACATAGCCAGCGGCGACTGTATGGACGAACTTGACCTGGGCGACCGGGTTGAAAAACACATCGGCAAAGCTCGTCATCTCCATGCGCAAGGTTTCGTAATTGAATGCGGCGCCCACCGGATTCTGCATCCAACCGTTTGCGATCAGGATCCAAAGCGCAGAGAAATTGGTTCCAAAGGCTAACAACCATGTCACAGACAAGTGCTGCACCCTGCTCAGCCGATCCCAGCCGAAGAAGAAGAGACCGACAAAGGTGGACTCAAGAAAGAAGGCCATCCAACCCTCGCTCGCGAGAATGGGACCAAAAATGTCGCCCACATAGTGCGAGTAGTAGGCCCAATTCGTGCCAAACTGAAATTCAAGGGTCAGGCCAGTCGTGACCCCCATCGCAAAGTTGATCGCAAAAAGCTTTCCCCAGTACCGGGTCATGTCCTTATAGACCTGACGCCCGGTCATGACGTATACCGACTCCATGATGGCGAGAATAAAGGTCAGGCCAAGAGTCAGGGGTACAAAAAGGAAGTGGTAAAGCGCCGTTAGTCCGAACTGCAACCTCGAAAGGTTGACGATTTCATCACCGGTCATGGGGTTTTCTCTCCTCGAAATCGGGTGTGTTTGAGGGGCTGGAAACAAATAAATGCTCGCCTATCGGTGCCTGAGGTTCAGGCTTCTTGCCTTCCGGACGGAAAACAACAAACCACAGTCCTGTCAGGAGAGCGATCTTGAGAATCAAGACAGAAAGAATCTCAGCCCTGAAGCGATCTTTCATAGATAGGGGTGTCAACCATGTGTTTTGGTTATATCCATATTCACTTAGAGTATCATCCGTATGCAACACTAAGCATCTCACACGCGGATGTTGCCCGGGACCGGAAGCCTCACCTCCAAACCTCCCGCAATCAAGGGTGGCAAAGGCAACGAGGGATGACTATCCAAGACCCAGGACTCATAATATAATGATTTCCTAATATAGTTAAGCGCGTTTTCCCCACCGCACCATCATGAACACTCCGCGTCGTCCAACTTTGGCCCTACTCATGTCGACCCTGATGTGCGCGGCTGTTGGTGTTTCAGCAGAAGGCGTTGCAAAGGCGCCCAAGCATTCGGCCGATCATGTCCATAAACTGAGCCTCGCCGAAGCGATTGACCTAGCGTTCACACAGAATCCAGATTTGACCGCTGCCGAAGCACGCATCGGTGAAGCGGAGGCCAAGGTTGCCGAGGTCGCCTCCGGTTTCTATCCAAAACTCACGGCCCGGGTTGGCTACGATTACACCAACAACCCTGCTCTGGCTTTCTCGTACATCGTGGCTCAACGGCGTTTCTCGAATGGTGATATGGCAAATATCAACTCGCCGGGTTTCGTGTCGAACTTCAGGCCTGAAGTCATTGGCACTATCAACCTTTACCGTGGGGGGCAAGATGATCATGCCAAACAAGCGGCAGAATTGGGCGTCAAGGCCACAGAACTCCAGCATGCCGCGCTCAGAAACCGACTGGCCGCCGCCGTCACCTCGGCCTATTACGCAGTGGTTTCAGCCCCTAAACAGTTCGACGTAGCGCAGAAATCCGTCTCGACTATCGAAAAAGAAGTCGGACTGACACGTGAAAAGGTCCATGAAGGGAGCGCCCTTAGAGGCGATGTGCTCTCACTCGAAGTTAGAGAAAAATCGTCAAAGGAATCCGAGCTCCTAGCCAAAAACAACGTTACGCTTTCAAAGTCAGCGCTAAAGTCACTTTTAGGGGAACAAAAAAAGGAACTTCCCGAAGTTCAGGATGAAGAACTTCCCACTCCAAATCCTCACAACAACCTCGAAGATGCTCTTGAAGAGGCCTATACCCACCGCCCTGAAGTGGAAGCGGCCAAGCATCAGGTGCAGATGCGACAACACGAACTGGAGGCTGCAAACGGCGCCATGCTGCCTCGTGTGAATGCGATTGCCTCATACGGCTCTAACAGCCAGACGCTGGATCCGGGAACTTACCAAGGCAATGCCAGCATCGGTCTCAACGCAGAATATGACATCTATGCCGGTGGCGCCCTCAGCGCCCAAGTATCAGGCGCAGAGCAAAGGCTACTTGAGGCGCAAGCCGTGGAGCAGCGCATTCGACTGGATGTGGAAAACGAAGTCCGGCAAACCCACTCGACCTACGAGCAGTCTCTGGAGCGTTTGAAGGTCGCCGAAGCTGCCGCATCTGCAGCGGACGAGGCCCTGCGCCTGGTCAGTGAGCAGTACCACGGGGGCACAGCGACCGTAACGAGATACCTGGAAGCTGAAACCGACAGAGCCGCTGCCGCCATGCGACAGATCGTTTCACGCTTTGAGACACAGGTTGCAGAAGCTCAGTTGCTTCAAGCCGAAGGGCACTGGCGATGACTGCGGCACGAAATGGTCGCGAAACAAACGGGGCTTCGGCCATACATCGCAAACTGGAGTCCATTCAGCGCTCCGGAGACATTCTGGTCGACATCTTTCACTACATTGCGCTCTTCGGCATTGGATCGACCGTCGTCTGGTCTGGGATCCATGACTACATCGGCATGATGAAAGTCGGACACGCGTCTCTTGAGGATATCCTCCTCCTCTTCATCTATCTCGAACTTGGAGCAATGGTTGGCATCTATTTCAGGACGCGCAGACTCCCTGTTCAATTCCTGATTTACATCGCTATCACCGCCCTCTCGAGACACCTCGTGATCGATGTCCAGAAAGTTGCCGATGATTTTCATCTTTATCTCCTGTTATCGATTGCCGGCGCGATCGGCATCCTGAGCCTTGCCATACTGATCCTCTCCTACTCCGATCGGAAATTCGGCTCCCCCTGCGACCAGAACGACGCTCCCAGAAGCCATTAAACAGAGGCCTTCCCCATGTCACTTCAACCGGAATTCGCCAACAGCAAACTCAAGTTGATGGGAGGCGTAGGCCTATGCCTCATCCTCTTCTTGATGTGGATCGAAGGTGCTTTCATTCCGAAAGTCTCCCCCGGTGAGGAAGCTGAAAAAACGGAAGCTCGTCATGCTGAAACGATCACCGTATCACGACAATCTGCAGAAGGCCCGATTGCCTGGCCAGCGAGAGTCGAGCCCCTCAAGACGATTCAGATTGCATCCAAATTTCCCGGCAGAATCATGGAGATTGCCGTATCCGCCGGAAGCAAGGTCAGCCGTGGTCAACCGCTGGTCCGTCTCGACAACACAGAACTGAACGCCCGTCTTGCTCAGGCCAAGGCTCATCTCGGTGCAGCTGAAGCCGGATTCTCAAGAGCCAGCGCCGATGCACACCGTATTCGCAATCTGTTCGAAAAAGAAGCAGCTACACGCCAAACACTGGATTCAGCCGTCGCCGAAGAACGGCAGACAAAAGCCAGTGTTCAGGAAGCCAAAGCGCTCGTCAGCCAAATGGAGTCCGAAGTCACCGAGACCAATCTAGTCGCCCCTTATGACGGCGTGGTAGAACATCGTCTTCAGGAACCTGGCGATCTTGTACTGCCAGGACAGCCCATCGTGACCTTCCTTCAATCGCCCATCCTTCGAATTGAGGCGAGCATCCCCTCCTCCTGTGCTAACAGCATTCTGGTGGGCGACAAAATCACGGCCACCCTGTCCGATCAATCGACCGAAGTGTCGGCGATCGTTGAAGAAAAAGAACCGGCGAGTGACCGTGAGACACAAACCCAGCGCATCAAGGCAAGGCTTGCAGGTGATGCTCAGGTTCTCCCTGGCAGTTTTGTCTGGTTGCAGCAGGCTTGTGGCAGCGAATCGCTGATGTTGATTCCCTCGACTGCCATTAAACGCCTGGGACAGCTTCAGACCGTCTGGATTACGAAAGAAGGTCACAGCCGAATTCGTCACATCAGAACCGGACGCCGTCTCGGGGACAATATCGAAGTACTTTCCGGCCTCAATGAGGGTGATCAGCTGGTGATCGGAGCCCCCTGATGAAGAACGTGACATCCAGCAAGGAACGAGGGGTAACGACTCGGATTGTCGAGTTATTCATTACCTCGAAACTATCGCTCCTCTTCCTGATCGCCTCTTTCATCGCAGGATTTGCTGCGCTTGCCCTCACGCCCCGTGAAGAAGAACCTCAGATCGTGGTTCCGGTTGCCGATGTTTTGATTTCAGTTCCCGGTTCCTCTGCCGAAGAGGTTGAGAAACTGGTTTCCACTCCGCTGGAATCCCTCCTTCGAGAAGTGGATGGCGTCGAGTATGTCTATTCGGCCTCCCGGGAACATGAGGCGCTCGTTACCGTCCGCTTCTACGTAGGTGAAGACCGTGAGGACAGTCTTGTAAAGGTTTGGAACAAGCTCATGTCCAACCAGGATCGCATTCCGTCGGTGGTTGCAGGATGGTCTGTGAAACCGGTCGAAATCGATGATGTCCCGATCGTGACTCTGACACTCTCATCGCTTGCAGATGGCCAGGATGGTGGGTCCCTACGGCGACTCGCCGATGAAATGAAAGACAAGCTAGCCCTCGTCCCCAACGCCGGCCGCATCATCATCGTAGGTGGCCAGCAAAGACGATTGATGATCTACCCGGATGCAGCCCGGCTTGCCGCCTTCAACCTAAGCCTTGATGATGTCATCAGCGCGTTGAAAGCTACAAACATTAATCTCGCTGCAGGTCGTTTTGAGCAGGAAAACAAAAGCGTCAGGCTCGATGTTGGGCCCGCCTTTGAAAACGTTGATGACGTCTCCATGACGCCGATCAAGGCCATATCGGGCCGCACCGTATACCTCCGGGATATCGCCAGGATCACTGATGGCGATCAGGAACCTGAAACCTACACGCGCATTGGTTTTGGACCACAGGCCGTCCACAGCAAGGCCATCGGTTCCGGTGAATCTCATGAAAGCCAAGCCCACCCCGGGGAGTGGCGTGAATCCGTCACCATCGGCGTTGCCAAACGGAAGGGTGCCAATGCCGTCGCAGTCGCCGAAGAGGTGATTGCCACCATCCGCTCACTTCAGGGGCAGGTGATTCCAGATAATGTGGAAGTGACGATTACCCGGGACAACGGCGAAACCGCGAACCATAAAGTCAACGAACTGGTGAAGCATCTGATGATCGCCATCGTGACCATCGTGATCCTTCTCGCCTTTGCCTTAGGTCCCAAGGAAGCCTTCATTGTGGCTCTGGCCGTCCCCATGACGCTGGGAGTGACCCTTCTGTGCGACCTCGTCTTCGGCTATACCATCAATCGCGTCACGCTTTTTGCGCTGATCCTCTCTCTTGGCCTTCTGGTCGATGATCCGATTGTCGACGTTGAGAATATCTTCCGGCATTTTCAACTGAGGAAGGAACCCCCGCTGGATGCAGCTCTCACGGCAATTGAGGAAGTCCGCCCCCCGACTATTTTTGCCACCTTTACCGTCATCGTCTCCTTCCTCCCGATGTTCTACATCACCGGGATGATGGGCCCCTATATGGCGCCCATGGCTTTCAACGTCCCTATCGCGATGCTGATGTCGCTACTGGTTGCCTTTACGGTTACCCCTTGGGCCACTTTCCATATTCTCAAGAGCGAATATGGCAAAGGCGAGCATGAGGATCCCCGGTCATCAGGGATGTGGGTCTTCTATGAAAAGACACTTCGCCCCATGCTGACGATCCCTGGAAAGGCCCGGAATTTCCTTTTGATGGTCCTCGTCGCATTCGTTCTTTCAGCCCTGCTCGCAGTCTTCAGAATTGTGCCCCTGAAGCTTCTGCCATTCGACAACAAGAACGAATTGCAGATTGTCATTGACATGCCCAGAGGCAGTTCTCTGGAAGAAACCGACGCAACGGCGCTTGACCTTGGTGAGTACATTTCCCGGGTCAATGAGGTGACCGACTTCGAAACTTACATCGGCACAGCCTCACCGATGGACTTCAATGGCATGGTTCGCCATTACTACCTGCGCAAGGAACCCCATCAGGGTGAAATCAGGATTAATCTGCTTCCCAAGGAAGAACGAAAGCAGCAATCTCATGAAATTGCACTGAGAATTCGGGCGGATATCGAGCGCATCGGCCAGGACCACGGCGCCAAGGTCAAGATCGTCGAAAGCCCCCCAGGCCCTCCCGTCCTTTCAACATTTGTCGCAGAGGTCTATGGCCCTCTTGATGCCCCTTACAGCGCTCTTGCGGAAGTGGCCCGGACCGTAAAAGAGGACATCAGTCACATTGAAGGTCTGGTCGATATCGATGACTACGTCGATGAGCCACAAACCGTTCTGGATTTCCGTATTGACCGCGCCAAGGCCTCAGAACTTGGCGTTAGCAACGAGGCCATCGTTCACGCAGTCTCCACGGCCCTGGGTGGGCTTGATGCAGGCATCGTGCACGCAGAAGGCGAGCGTCAACCGTTAGCGATACGCATTCAGTTTCAAAGAGCCGACCGCTCAAACCTTGAGCAGCTCAAATCACTTCGCGTCCGCTCACGAGATGGAAAGCTCATCCCAGTGAGTGAATTGGGCACTCTCAAGCCGACGGAAGCTGATCTCACGATCTACCACAAAAACCTCAAGCGCCTGAACTACGTCATTGCTGAAATGGTAGGTCGGGAACCCGTCGAAGCGGTGCTTGATTGGGGCGACATTCGTGAAAAGTCTCCGCTGCCCGAAGGGTATTCGGTAGATCTTGCAGGTGAAGGCGAATGGAAGATCACGGTTGATGTATTCAGAGATCTTGGCCTTGCCTTCGGCGCGGCACTTCTCATGATTTATGTCTTGCTGGTCGCTCAGACGGGATCACTCGGCATGCCTCTTATCATCATGGTCGCCATTCCACTGACCGTTATCGGGATCATGCCGGGCTTCTGGCTGCTGAATCTCCTGTTTACGGATCCGGTCGCCGGCATAGACAACCCCATTCTGTTCACTGCCACCGCCATGATCGGCATGATCGCCCTTGCCGGCATCGTGGTCAGGAATTCGATCATCCTGATCGACTTCATTGAACGCCTAAGGGCACAGGGCACTCCTCTTGCCGACGCTCTCATTGAAGCCGGTGCAACGCGCATGCGGCCCATTTTCCTGACTGCAGGAGCGGCGCTCTTTGGTTCCTTCATCATCACGCTGGACCCCATCTTCTCTGGCCTCGCGTGGAGCTTCATTTTCGGCATTTTCGCGTCCACCGCCTTTTCTCTCTACGTCGTTCCTCTGGTGTACTTCCTCATCAACCGGAACAAGCCTGATCATCAATCCACTACCGATTTGAAGGAGAACTCATGACTGTTGAACGCATTGTCCGAATCGTGGCAGGAACGTTTGTTCTTTTGTCCCTGAGCTTGGGTGTACAGGAAAGTCCTCTCTTTCAAAACCAGAACTGGCTCTGGTTTACGGCTTTTGTTGGCGCCAATCTTTTCCAAAGCGGGTTTACCCAGTTTTGCCCTCTGGAAATCATTCTCAAGAAGCTGGGTGTCAAGTCGACCTGCAACAGCAAGCGCTGTTCATAAACACATAACCGGGTTTTAAAACCCGATCTCCGGAGGAAAATCACATGGCAAAGATCGTTATTGTCGGGGCCGGTATTGGCGGCATTCCGATGGCCTTCGAAATGAAGGAAAACGCACGCAAACAGGATGAAGTGGTCGTTATCGCTGACACGCCAACTTTTCATTTTGTCCCATCCAACCCTTGGGTCGCCGTCAACTGGCGTAAACCTTCAGACATCAAGGTTGAACTGGCACCGGTCTTCAAAAAGAAGAAGATCACCTTCATCCAGAACAAGGTCGTCAAGTTCAAGCCTGAGGAAAACCGGGTTGAACTCGCAGATGGCAGCCACGTCGACTATGACTACCTGATCATTGCGACTGGCCCGAAACTCGCCTTTGAGGAAATCGAGGGCTTGGGTCCGAATGGACACACCCAGTCGGTCTGCCATGTTGACCACGCAGGTGAATCCGGAGAATTCTGGGAAGGCTTCGTCAAAGATCCAGGTCCCATCATCATCGGTGCCGTGCAGGGCGCGTCCTGCTTTGGCCCTGCCTATGAATATCTCTTCATTGCAGAAACAGACCTCAGAAAGCGGGGTATTCGTGACAAGGTCAAGATGACCTATGTAACGTCTGAACCTTATATCGGCCACCTGGGTCTCGGCGGCGTGGGTGATACACGCGGCATGCTTGAACGGGAACTTCGCAACAAGCACGTCAACTGGATCTGCAACGCCAAGGTCGACAAGGTCGAAGCCGGCATGATGTTCGTCACCGAATTTGACGAAAACGGTCAGGAAAAGAAAAAGCACGAACTCCCGTTCAAGCACAGCATGATGCTGCCTGCGTTCAAGGGCGTCGATGGCCTGATGGGCATTGAAGGTCTGGTGAATCCGCGCGGTTTCGTCATCGTGGATGAGCATCAGCGGAATCCCAAGTTCAAGAATGTGTACTCAATCGGCGTTTGTATTGCCATTCCGCCACTCGAGCAAACCCCTGTTCCAACCGGAACTCCGAAAACGGGCTACATGATCGAATCCATGGTGACCGCAACAGCGCACAATATCCGCGAAGAACTGGATGGCAAGGAGCCATCTCACAACCCGACGTGGAATGCCCTTTGTCTCGCTGACTTTGGTGATTCGGGCGTGGCATTCCTCGCAATGCCTCAGATCCCCCCCCGCAACGTACAGTGGGCCTCAGAGGGCCGCTGGGTGCATCTGGCGAAGATCGCTTATGAGAAATATTTCATGCGGAAGGTTCGCAAAGGCATCAGTGAACCCGGGTATGAAAAATACACGTTGAAGATGATGGGCATCTTCCGGATCAAGAAGAAGTCATGATAGAGGGTTGAAACTCTGCAGGGCGGCGCTGCGTCGCCCTTGCCTTCTGCAACAGCCATCGCTTTGCAGAATGGCTACCCAACAAAAAAGGCCCTTCATCGTGAAGGGCCTTTTTGCTTTGATTAAGGAACCGAGCCTTATTCTGGCTTTGCTGCTTCCGTAGGCTTCCTGAGACGGATGCCAAGTTCGCGCAACTGATGATCGGTGACTTCCGCCGGCGCATCAATCATCGGACACCATGCAGACTGAGTCTTCGGGAACGCCATTACCTCACGGATGGAATTGGCCCCTGACATCAGCATGACCAGTCGATCCATGCCGAAAGCGATCCCGCCGTGTGGAGGAGCACCATACTTCAGTGCATTCAGAAGGAAGCCGAATTTCTGCTGCGCCTCTTCTTCGCCGATACCGAGGAGCTTGAAGACAGAGTCCTGCATATCGGTCCGATGGATACGGACCGAGCCGCCACCGATTTCGGTGCCATTGAGAACCATGTCGTAGGCTCTCGAAATCGCAGCCCCCGGATTGCTCTTGAGTTCTTCAAGCGAGCACTTGGGTGCAGTGAAGGGATGGTGCAAGGCAAACCAGCGATTGTCCTTTTCGTCCCACTCGAACATGGGGAAATCGACGACCCACATTGGCGCCCAAACGCCTTCGATAAGTCCGCGATCATGGCCGAGCCGGACGCGCAGTGCGCCCATCGCCTCGTTAACGATCTTCGCCTTGTCAGCGCCAAAGAACACCAGATCCCCACTTTCCGCGCCAACGCGATCCAGAATTTCGAGGACGGCCGATTCGGGAAGGAACTTCACGATAGGTGACTGCAACCCTTCGATTCCAGCCGCCCGATCGGTTACCTTGATGTAGGCCAGACCCTTGGCACCATAGATACCGACAAACTGCGTCAGATCATCGATTTCCTTGCGTGACAGCTCATTTCCGTTGGGAAGTCTCAGGGCCACAACGCGACCGTTCGGATCCTTGGCAGGACCTGCAAAGACCTTGAACTCGATATCCGTGAGGAGATCAGCGACGTCCACCAATTCCAGAGGAATTCGAAGATCCGGCTTATCCGAGCCATAACGGCTCATGGCCTCGGCATAGGTGAGACGCGGGAACGGATTCGGGAGGTCGACATCCAATGCCTTTTTGAAGAGATCACGAATCATCTCTTCCATCAGATCGGTGATCGCCTTTTCATCCATGAAAGAGGTTTCGATATCGAGCTGCGTAAATTCAGGCTGACGATCAGCACGAAGATCCTCGTCGCGGAAGCAGCGAACGACCTGATAGTAGCGATCCATGCCCGACACCATCAGCAGCTGCTTGTAGAGCTGAGGGGACTGCGGCAAGGCAAAGAAATGATTGGGATGGGTACGACTCGGGACCAGGTAGTCACGAGCCCCTTCCGGCGTCGCCTTGGTCAGGAATGGGGTTTCAATTTCATAGAAGCCGTTATCGTCCATGAAGTTGCGAAGATGCCGGGTAACATCACGGCGCAGACGCATTCTTTCCTGCATGAGCGGGCGTCTAAGGTCAATGTAACGGTACCGAAGTCGCGTTTCTTCACTGACCTCTACCTCACTCTCGAGAGGGAACGGAGGGGTTTCCGAACGATTCAGAATCTCAAGCGAAGTGGCAAGCACTTCGATCTTACCTGTGGTCAGGTTGGTATTTTGGGTTCCTTCCGGCCGAGGGCGAACCTTGCCATGAACCTTGAGGACGAATTCGCTGCGGACTGTCTCGGCGATGGCGAACGCATCGGCATAATCAGGATCGAAAACGACCTGAACCAGTCCTTCGCGGTCCCGAAGGTCAATGAAGATGACACCGCCGTGGTCACGGCGACGATGTGCCCATCCACAGAGGTCAACCTCCTGGTTGAGGTGTTGTTCTGTTACTTCTCCGCAGCGGTGGCTTCGCATGACACGTTCTCAGGTGCGTAAAAACCTTTCATTTTAAGGCTCCGAGGGCCTATCCGACAAGGCC
>CAYFOC010000014.1:5874-16794 GCA_964344615.1 uncultured Methylococcus sp. | reverse complement strand
TAAGTCCCTAAAAAAATAGGATCAAGAAACTGACGATTCATCCAGGCATCCGCTCTGGCCGTGGCCTCTGAATCCTCACGGCAATCCGATGCGGGATACTTGGGCTCAAGATTCACCACAATGCCGATTTCTCCCTTACCTTCGGCACGAAACGCCTGAACGGCCAAGCCGTGGGCTCTCAGGATATTGTGGGTGGCATCGCCGGCGCTTCGCACATTCTGAAGTCCCGGAGGATGGGACCCTGCAACAAAACCCTCATGGACAATCACCCACGGCTCATTGAAGGTTGACCAGTTTTGAATCCGATCTCCGAGCTGTCGGAACAATAGCGCGGCATAGTCCGCAAACCACGGGGCTGAGTCCCGTTCGAGCCAGCCCCCCTTGTCGCTGAGCGCCAGAGGATAGTCCCAGTGATGAAGGGTAACGTAAGGCGCGATACCCGACTTCTCCAGTTCATCCAGAATCCGTTTGTAAAAATCGAGGCCCGGAATGTTGAGAGGCCCCCGTCCTTCCGGAAGGATGCGCGCCCAGTTGATGCTGAACCGATAGGCGCCAAGACCCATTTCACACATCAGTCGGATATCGTCCGGATACCGGCGGTAATGGTCGCAAGCCAGATCACCGTGATCATCGTTCACGATGCGACCGGGTTGGTGGCAGAAGGCTTGCCAGTTAGAAGGGCCGGCGCCATCAGCCAGCGGTGAGCCTTCGATCTGGAAGGCGGATGTGGCCGCGCCCCAGATGAAGTCGGAAGGAAAGAGGGAGGAGGAAGCCATGCGTGCGTCGTGGTGAAAAATTAGGATATTTTGCCATCATGAGAGGGCATCGGGAGAGACCCCCATTGATGGTATGCTTTCCCTACTGGACAGTCTGATGGGTGGGGAGCCGTTGCCTTGAGTCGAATGATGATCGCCGGGGTCTTGGGCCTTTTCCTGATGGCAGGCTGTGCTACTTCGCCCCCCTCTAACACCACGGATCTCTGCGCTATTTTCCATGACGAGCCGGATTGGTATGAGGCCGTCCTGAAAAGTGAGCAGCGATGGGATGCGCCGATGGCCGTTCAGATGGCCATCATCCGCCACGAATCGGCCTTCGTCTCGGATGCGCTTCCCCCGAGAACCTGGTTTCTGTTTATTCCCACCGGACGCGTGTCGACGGCCTATGGTTATTCGCAAGCGCTGGATGGAACCTGGGAACGTTACCTCCGGGCCACGGGGCGCTGGAGTGCCAGTCGAGATGATTTTGAGGATGCCACCGACTTTGTTGGATGGTACATGCAGCAAAGCTCCAGGGAGCTCGGGATCAATCCCGATGATGCCTATCGCCACTATCTTGCTTATCACGAGGGCGCGGGCGGCTATTCTCGCGGGAGTTACCGCCAGAAACCCTGGTTGATGAACGTGGCTCAGAACGTGGCTAAAACGGCTCGACGCTACGACGGCCAACTGACCCGATGCCGGGGCGATTTTGATGACGATTACGGAAATGAATGAAGACTCTTCCAAGCCGACTTCGATTGAGACCTTTCACGCTACGACGCCCCTAGGCCTCGAACTCCTGCTCGCCGATGAGCTCAGCGCTCTTGGGGCAACAGCCGTGGTTTCAGGACGCGCAGGCGTGGCCTTTGAGGGCACCATGGAAACCGCCTACAGGGCGTGCCTTTGGAGTCGATTGGCGAACCGCATTCTGTGGCCTCTGGCGAAATTTCCGGCATCGACGATTGATGAACTCTACGACGGTGTCCGTCGCGTCACTTGGTCATCGTTTCTGGATACCGACACCGTCATCGCGGTTGACTTTGCCTCCAGCCGTTCAGCGATCACACACACCCTGTATGGTGCTCAGAAGGTCAAGGACGCCGTTGTCGATTACTTCATGGATCTCACGGGAAAGCGTCCTTCCGTTGATCTTTCCGATCCCGATATCCGCATCAATCTCTATCTGGATCGGGATCAGGCGACCTTGAGTCTTGATCTTTCGGGAGACAGCCTCCATCGCCGAGGTTATCGTCTGGAAGGCGGCAAGGCGCCGTTAAAGGAAAATCTGGCCGCCGCCATTCTGATTCGTGCCGGGTGGCAGGACATTGCAAAGGCGGGCGGTTCCTTTCTGGACCCTATGTGTGGTTCCGGCACATTGGCGATCGAAGCGGCGCTGATGGCCTCGGATACGGCGCCTGGGCTGCTGCGATCCTGGTTTGGTTTTATGGCAATACCTGGACACGATCCTGAACAGTGGCTCACGCTCAGGGAAGAGGCCGTGGCGCGAAGCCGGAAAGGGCTTGAGAACATGCCGTCCATTCGGGGATCCGACAGCGATCGTCGTGCCATCAGCCATGCAAGGGCCAACCTTGATCGCTCGGGGTTTGCGGAGTTTGTCACCTTCACGGTTGCCGATCTCAATGACGCGGTTCCCGAAGGCAACCCCGGGCTTGTGGCCACCAATCCACCCTATGGCGAGCGCTTGGGCGATGAAGAGTCACTCGTGCGCCTTTATCGTGACTTTGGCGAGGTCCTTCGATCACGTTTTGAAGGTTATCGCGCCAGCATCATCACCTCGACCCCGGAATTGGCCTTCAAGCTTGGAATTCGGGCTCGCAAGCAATATGCCCTCTATAACGGAGCATTGCCTTGCAAGCTGCTCAACTTTGAGGTGAGTGCCGATCGCCAGTTTACGCCGGCGGAAGGGGGACCCTTGTCCGAAGAGGACCGGGAAAAACGGAAATTCCTGCGCCGGCTCAGGGATGTTGACCTGACGCAGGGTGGTCCCGAAATGGTGGCCAATCGACTGCGTAAAAATCTCCGTAACCTTGGGCGTTGGGCGCGGCAGGCAGGAGTCAGCTGCTACCGGCTCTACGATGCGGATCTCCCCGAATATGCCATGGCGCTGGATATCTATGAAGGCGAGGGAACCATCAAGGCCCTGATACAGGAATATGAAGCCCCCTCGACGATTGATCCCGTCAAAGCGGAGCAGCGGCTCATCGATTTCATGGCGGTCGTTCCCAGCGTCCTTGAAATTCCTCAAGAGCAGGTCATTCTCAAGGTCAGAAAACGTCAGAAGGGTGCCAGCCAGTATGAGAAGCTGGCCGAAAAGGGGAACTTCATGGCCGTTGAGGAAGGGGGGCTCAAGTTTAGGGTCAATCTGGAGGACTATCTGGATACTGGCCTTTTCCTTGATCATCGGATCACTCGCCAGATGCTTCGCGACAGAATAGGTCAGGGAAGGTTTCTGAATCTCTTTGCCTACACGGGATCCGGTTCCGTCTATGCCGCGGCAGGGGGAGCGAGGTCAACGCTGACCATCGATCTCTCGAATACCTATCTCGATTGGGCGCAAGCCAACATGGCGCTGAATGGGTTTGTGGGGGATGCCCATCGATTTGTTCGCGCTGATTGTCTTTCCTGGCTCGATGAGGCGAAGGCGGGGTCTGAGCGCTTTGACTTGATTTTCATGGACCCCCCTACATTCTCGACATCCAAGCGTATGGACGGCACGCTGGATGTCCAGCGCGATCATGTCGGGATGATTCGTGCCGCCATGGCGCTTCTTTCAAAAGACGGGAGTCTTGTCTTCACGACCAATCAGCGCAAGTTCAAGCTCGAACTGAGTGCATTGGCTGATTTCGAGGTCGAAGACATCAGCGCGAGGACGCTGCCCAAGGATTTTGAGAGAAACCCGCGGATCCACATGGGATGGATCTTTCGTTTTCGTTCCGCCTGAAGAGCACCCAAAATGATCGAAAGGATGCGCGTGATCGTGACAGGGAGGGTCCAGGGAGTCTTCTTCCGTGAGTCCACCCGACGCAAGGCCCTCTCGCTGGGATTGTCTGGCTGGGTGTTGAATCTTCCCGATGGCCGAGTTGAATGGGTTGCGGAGGGGGAGAAGGCTGACCTTGAGGTGTTGCTTCGATGGTGTCAGTCCGGGGGACCGCCTTGGGCCAGGGTCGACAGTATTGAGGTTCTGGCTTCACCCGAAACGCCCGTGGAGCCGGGTTTTCGGGTGATTCGCTAGAGGGCGTTGCTTCCGATGATGCGGCAAACCCGTTCGAGATCTTCCGGGGTGTCAACACCTGCGTGAGGCGGTTGAGCGACCGTCATGACCCGGATTTTTTCCCCCTGCCAGAGAATTCTTAACTGTTCGAGCGCCTCAATCTGTTCAAGCGCTGACTGCGGCCATTTGACATAGCGCCTAAGAAAGCCGCATCGATAGGCATAGATGCCGATGTGACGAAGCCACTCTCCGTGTTCAGGAAGGTCTTTCTGAGACTCCCTGAACCGATCGCGATGCCAGGGAATGGGGGCGCGACTGAAATAAAGCGCATGCCCCAGCCGATTGACCACAACCTTTACCGCATTGGGGTCAAAAAGCTCCCCGGCTTCCCTGATCGGAGCTGCCAGCGTTGCAACGCTGGCTTCGATATCTTCGGCGAGTCCTTTTGCCAATTCTTCGATCAGATTCGGCTGCATCAAGGGTTCATCGCCCTGAAGATTGACCACCAACGTATCGTCTGACCATCCTTCGCGCTCTGCAACCTCGGTGATGCGGTCCGTGCCACTGGCGTGATCTTCTCGGGTCATCAGGGCTTTGACGTCGAGCTTGGCGACGGCATCGACGATGCGTTGATCATCGGTGGCCACAAAAACCTCACCCCCGGCCTCCAAGGCTCGCTTGCAGACATGGACGATCATGGGCTCGCCGGCGATTTCCAACAAAGGTTTGCCCGGGAGGCGGCTGGATCCAAGGCGCGCCGGGATAACCGTTTTAAAAGTCGTGAGGGTCATTCGACCAGAGTCGTTGGGGATGGAAGGGCGTCATATTCTTCGAGGCTGATTTTTCGTGCCTCGACTTCAAGCATGACCGGAATGCCATCTCTGACGGGGAACGCGATTCGATCGGCACGGCAGACCAATTCCTCCTGCGCCTCAATATGAATAAGGTTTCCCTTGCAAAGGGGGCAGACGAGGATTTGAAGTAATTTTTTGTCCATGAATGTCCTATGAGGTCAGTGGGGCGTCAACGGCAAGGTGGCAAAGCTGATGCGCTGGAAGCCTCGTTGACTTAGGGCGTCCAGAGCCATTACCAGCGCCTGGTGGGTTGATTGGCGATCAGCCTCGATCACGATGAGGGGATCTTTCTGTGAGCCGGCCGCTATGCGAAGGGCATCGCTGATTCCGTCCCGAGTCTCAAGGTTCAAGGCCTTGCCATCCAGGCGGTAATGGCCCTGGGCATCGATTGCCAGAGTGATCTTGTGGTCCGGGGTGGCGGCAACGGCGGTTCCTGCTTCAGGAAGATGAAAGCCTAGCAGCCGCTGCTGAGCAAACGTCGTCGTCATGACCAGAAAGATCAGAAGGATGATGAGTACATCGATCAAGGGGATCAGGTTCAGCTCAGGCTCGTCCTGATCGTGGGGCCGGAAGTTCATCGGGAACCACTGTCCTGATGGGTGATTCCGGCTTCAAGGGTTTCGATCAAGAGGACGGCCTCTTCTTCCATTTGAAGCGTGATTTCGTTAATGCGACCCCGGAGATAGCGATAAAAAATGAGGCTAGGGATCGCGACGGCGAGGCCCGCCGCTGTCGAGACCAGGATTTCAGAAATTCCTCCGGCCAAAAGGGCCGGATTCTGCATGGCGCCTTCGGTTCCCGCACTCGAAAAGGAGGAGAACACAGTCATCATGCCGAGGACACTGCCTAAAAGTCCGAGATAGGGTGCGATCGATGCAATGGTTCCGAGGGTATTGAGGTATCGCTCCAGATCATGAATGACCTGACGTCCTGCATGTTCGACGGCTTCACGCATGTGGTCGCGGCCCAAATGTCGGGAGGCCAGGGCGGCTGAGAGAACGGTGCCCAAGGGCGAGGCCGCCTTGATAGAGCGTATTACGCGGTCGTCCAGACGTCCCTCGCGGTGGAGACGATAGACATCGGGAATCACCTCAGAGGGCATCACCTGTGAAGTTCTTAGGGACCAGAGTCTTTCGATGACTATGGCTACAGCGACGATGGAGCAGATGACCAACGGGGCCATCATCCAGCCACCCAGCTTGAAGATCTCGATCACAATTCGCCTTAATGATGGAGGAAGGGAAACGATGTGCCCTTCAGGGTACTTTGCCTTTGGTCATTCTATCATTGCGAGGGAATGGGGGACTTCGATGGAGCCGCCCTGACGCTGGGTTCAGGTTCGACTACAATCCTCCTTTTCCTTATCCGGCTTGATGCGGTTCATACATGCCTTTGTCTCGAATGCCTTTGTGCCTTTTGCTTGTGAATCTGGCGGTAGCCTTGCCGCTGACCGGTTGCGGTCAGAAAGGGCGTCTCTATCTGGAAGGCCAGGAGCCCGCCTCGCAACGCGCTGTCATCAAGAAAAAGCGTGCGGCACAGGCAAAGCAGGCAGAAGCCCAGTTGCGTAATGCACAGGGACATGATGATGACGCTGATGACAACGGAAAGGACAACGCGCCAGACTTGGCCCCATCTGCACCTAATTAAATGGATTACTTTAACGAACGTTCAGGGCGGATCCTGGCTGAAGAGATTCCGCTTCAAACCCTCGCGGAAACTTACGGGACACCGCTTTATGTGTATTCAAGGGCAACCCTTGAACGACACTATCATGCCTTCAATGATGCCTTTGGAGAACAGGATCATCTGATCTGCTACGCGGTCAAGGCCAATTCCAATATCGGAATTCTGAATGTCCTTGCAAGGCTGGGGTCGGGGTTTGACATCGTCTCCGTAGGCGAACTGGAGCGTGTCCTTCGGGCCGGTGGTGATCCCTCCCGGATTGTATTCTCGGGTGTCGGCAAGCGGGAGGACGAGCTTCGTCGAGCACTTGAGGTCGGCATTCGCTGTTTCAATGTGGAAGTTGCTGACGAACTGGACATCCTCAATCGCCTTGCTGGTGAACTTGGCGTTCTTGCTCCGATTTCTCTCCGAGTGAATCCGGACGTTGATGCCAAAACACATCCCTATATTTCGACGGGGCTTCGTGAAAACAAATTCGGCATCCCGATGGATGCGGCATTCGGGGAATATCTGCGCGCCAAGAGCCTCCCGAACCTCAGGATCGTAGGGATTGATTGTCATATCGGATCTCAGTTGACCCGTATCGATCCGTTTCTCGATGCGTTCGATCGCATTCTCGATATGGTGGATCGTCTTGAAGCGGAAGGCGTCTCCATTGCCCATATCGATATTGGGGGTGGCCTTGGTATTCGCTACAACGAAGAAGAACCCCCTGAGCCCAAGGCTTATGTGGCAGAAATTCTTGGGCGACTCTCAGGCCGCAAGGTTTCGATCTTCATGGAGCCTGGACGCGCCATCGTGGGGAACGCCGGGGTTTTGTTAACCCGGGTTCTTTACCTTAAGTCCAACGGTGAGAAGAACTTTGCCGTGGTTGATGCGGCGATGAATGATCTGATTCGCCCGGCGCTTTACCAGGCCTGGCAGGCCATTTTGCCGGTCGAACCACCCAAAACACAGGAACAGAGCACCTACGATATCGTCGGTCCCGTCTGTGAAACCGGAGATTTTCTCGGGAAGGAGCGGGAACTCGCGATTGTTCCGGGCGATGTGCTGGCGGTGCGCTCCGCCGGTGCCTACGGTTTTACCATGAGCTCCAACTACAATACCCGTCCGAGAGCTGCGGAAATCCTGGTCGATGGCGACCGTCATCTGGTCATCCGTCGTCGTGAAACCGTCGAAGACCTGCTGGCCCTTGAATCGATCCCGGCGCAATGAGTATACGCCTGGCCTTTACCAAGATGCATGGGCTCGGTAACGATTTCGTGGTGATCGATGCTGTTCGCCAAAAAGTGAAGCTGACGCCTGAAACCGTTCGGTTTCTTGCTGATCGCCATTTTGGCGTGGGTTGCGACCAGCTTCTGGTCGTTGAGCCCCCGAGTGGACCCGATGTTGATTTCTGTTACCGCATTTTCAATGCGGATGGATCCGAGGTTTCCCAATGCGGGAATGGCGCTCGTTGCTTTGCGCGTTTCGTCCGGGAGAAAGGGCTGACGGATCTGGATTCGATTCGGGTAGAGACGAATGCCGGAAAGATGGTGCTGAATCTCGTCGATGGGGGGGATGTTCTGGTCGATATGGGGGTGCCTCGTCACAAACCTGACCAGATTCCCCTCCGAGCCAATCACGAGGATAAAACCTATTCGGTAGACGTCGATGGCACGATCTATCTTTTTGGCGCCGTATCGATGGGCAATCCGCATGCCGTTCTTAGGGTGGAAGATGTCGATCAGGCACCTGTCGAGACGCTGGGTCCCCATCTGGAATCCCATCCCCTGTTCCCCGAACGGGTGAACGTCGGGTTTCTTCAGGTGGTGACCCGGCATCAGGCTCGGCTTCGGGTATTCGAAAGAGGCTCTGGGGAAACCTTGGCGTGTGGGAGTGGTGCGTGCGCTGCGGCGGTCGTTGGAATCGAGCAGGGGGTGCTGGATAGCCCCGTTGAAATCCACTTGCCGGGAGGGAGTTTGACGATCAACTGGCAAGGCCGCGGTTTTCCTGTGATGATGCAGGGACCGGCCGTGACCGTTTTTGAAGGAGAGATTCATCTGTGAGCACGTCAGAATCCCCGTTAACGCTGGACGAGACGAGTGATGAAAGCCAAGTGGCGGCTTACCTTGTCCGTCATCCCAGGTTTTTCGAGAATCACCTTTCCTTGCTGGAAACGCTCACGCTTCCCCACGACAGCGGAAGTGCCGTGTCTCTGGTTGCACGCCAGATCGATGTGCTCCGGGAGAAAAATGAGCGACTCTTGTTGCAGTTGGATGATCTGGTCCAGATCGCCCGTGAGAATGATGCCCTTTATCAACGCATTCATCAGCTCACGCTGACGCTGCTCGATGCCAAAAGTCTTGAGGACGTGCTCGCCAGTCTTGATTGGGGGCTGCATCAATTCTTTCAGGCCGATTTTGTCAGCGTGAGATTGCTACACCCGAACATTGACGGGCCGGTCATGCACCTTTGCATGCCCCTTGATCACCCCTCAAGGCCTTGGGCTGAAGAGCGCAGTGAGTCGACGCTTCCCTTGTGTGGCAAGCCGGATCCAGTCCATGCCGCGGCCCTTTTTGGGGAGTCCGCCGATCAGGTGGGCTCTTATGCCGTCATTCGGCTTCATCACGCGGCTCTGAGAGGTCTCTTTGCCATTGGTAGTCGTGATCCTGAACGATTCCGCTCTGATATGGGCTTTGTGTTCCTGACGCAGATGAGCGAAATTCTCGCTACCCGAATCGCAGGTCTTTTGCCCGAGCCCTAAGGGGATGTGCCCGGAAGCCGTTGAACAGATCGCATGCTACCTGGACCGGCTCAAGGTTCAGCAGCGACTTTCGCTGAGAACCGTCTCGGCTTACGAGCGGGATCTTCTGAACTTCAAGGGCTACCTGGAAAATCATAATGTCTCAGGATGGGCCGGTGTTGATGCGCGGTTGATTCGGGGCTACGTCGCTGAGCGTCACCGTCATGGCCTCGGAAGCCGGAGCCTCCAGCGGGAGCTTTCAGCCATCCGAGGGTTTTTTGATGCCTTGATACGCGAAGGCGCTCTCGAGCTGAATCCCGCCCAAGGGATTCGTGCCCCCAAAGCGCCCAAGACTCTCCCGGATGTTCTTGATGTTGATGCCATGGTGGGCCTTTTGGAGGCGGAACCTGAGGATCCTCATGAAGTTCGGGACATCGCGATGTGGGAGCTCTTCTATTCTTCGGGACTCCGGCTGTCTGAGTTGGTAGGTCTTGATGTGCAGGATCTCGATCTCCGAGAGGGGAGCCTTTTGGTTCGTGAAGGCAAGGGTGGAAAAACACGGCACTTGCCGATAGGACGTTATGCACAAGAGGCACTTGAAACTTGGCTATCGGTTCGTGAAACCTGGCCGGGGTCGGATCTTCCCGCGGTGTTCATTAGTCGACGTGGGCGGAGAATCTCGACCAGAAGCGTGCAGGATCGTCTTGTTCGTTGGGAAACGAAGCAGGGTGTGGCCAGCCATGTTCACCCGCATATGCTTCGACATTCGTTTGCCAGTCACCTTCTGGAATCAAGCGGCGATCTCAGGGCGGTTCAGGAATTGCTGGGGCATGCGAATCTGAGCACGACCCAGGTCTATACGCATCTCGATTTTCAGCATTTGGCCAAGGTCTACGATCAGGCGCATCCACGGGCCAAACGCACCAAACAGGAATAGCCCGATCTTGTCCCGCCGGGGACGGCGAAAGGCGTGTGTTGTATACTCAGGCACTGAAGCTAACCCGTGGAATTCCGTATGTCAGAACCAGAAGAGAGCGAGATCGAGACCCTTGAGGAAGGGGCCTCCCGTCAGCCGAAGCCAGGCCTTCGCAACACCATGGAGAAACCCGCAGTCCGCAAGACCGGGATGTTCATTCTGGGTATCGGATTGGTTCTTTATGGTCTCGCCCTGTATTGGAGTCGGGAGCCACGTCCTTTCGATGTAGTCGAAGAGGCCGCGCATTCCGCCCACGTGGAAAATCCCAAGGAATTGCCCTTGGGCTATACCTATGCGACCACTCTGATCGAAATCTCAAATACCTTGCTGCACAAGCCGGGTGGTTTTCTGTCCAATGACGTGTTCCCGCCGAGTGTTTTTCTCGACAACATTCCCAATTGGGAACTGGGAGCGCTGATCGCGTTGCGTGATGCCACGACCCAGTTGCGTAACAACATCGCACGATCCCAGACCCAGTCCCAGGAAGATCCGGATCTGGCCAAGGGCGAACCCTTCTTCTACTTTGATTATCGGTCCTGGCAGTTGCCCTCATCGGAATCGGAATACGAAAAGGGTATCGAATCGTTGGAAGCCTATCGGGAACGTATCCGGAAACGTGGTGCAAATTTCTACGCCCGTGCGGATAACCTTCGACAGTATCTTGAAGTACTCGAAAAGCGTTTGGGAGACTA
>CAYFOC010000014.1:2378-5774 GCA_964344615.1 uncultured Methylococcus sp. | reverse complement strand
TGTCGACAGTCATTGAAGCGACAGTCATCAAGATAGGGTCTGAAGTCGACGTAACCATAGGCGAGCTGCTCGGCGTTGATCTCGGCCAGTCCAAAGACGGCCACGCCCGGACTGTCAATCAAATCTCCGCCATCGGGGAGGTGATAGAGCATGGCGGCCGTCGTGGTGTGCCGACCAAGCCCGGCCTTTTCCGAGAGTTCGCGAGTTTTCAGGTTCTTGCCCGGCAACAAGGCATTGGTCAGGGAAGATTTGCCCACCCCGGACTGCCCCGAGAGCATGCTGGTCTTCCCTTTGAGCGCTTCCTTCAGCGCCACGAGGCCTTCCCCAGTTCGTGCGCTGACCGGATGGCAGGCATAACCCATCTGACGGTAGTGGGTCATTTCGCTTTCAAGCGCCGCTCTCTCAGTAACCCGGTCAATTTTGTTGATGATGATCGCGAGATCAATGCTGCGATGAGCGGCTGCGGCGGTGTATTGATCGACCAGCAACCAGTCCGGTTCAGGCTCCGGCGCGACCACGACCATGACTTGGTCAAGGTTTGCCGCTACCGGTCTGATTTTTCCGGCATGCGCAGGACGTGTCAGCACACTTTTTCGGGGGAGGATACTCTCGACTCGACCCTGTCCTTCCCCGGCTTCGATGAACAGAACCCGATCGCCTACGCTGATGGATCCGACCTGACGGCGCGTCTGGCAGAGCCAGATGCCACCGTCTAAATCCTCAATCAGAAGGGCCTGGCCCAGATGGCTGAGGACCAGCCCTTCCCTTGATGATGGCTCCATCTAGTTGTTGTCCGGAGGGTCAGGATCCGGCGTGCGACAGATGGTTGATGCGAATGGCGGCCGGCGGATGGCTGTAGTGGAAAGCCGCATAGAGTGGATCGGGAGTCAGCGTGCTGGCATTTTCCCGATACAGCTTGACCAGAGCCGTGATCAGATGACGGGCTTCCGTGTGAGAGGCTGCAAAGTCATCGGCTTCAAATTCGAACTTTCTCTGAAAGGCGGCCAGCAGAGGCTTCAGGAATCCAGAAAAGACGGGCGCCGTCAGCATGAAGAGAAGCAGGGCCGTTGCTGCACCACGCGCGGGAACGCCCAGGCCTGCGTAAAACCAGGGCTCCTGACTGATCCAACCGAAAACCGCGAACCCAATGAAACTGATCAGGGAGCTTGTAATCAGCATCTTGATGACATGTCGGCGTTTGAAATGGCCGAGTTCATGCGCAAGAACAGCTTCCAGTTCATCGTGGTCCAGTGAGTCCACCAGCGTGTCGAAGAACACGATGCGCTTGCTGTCGCCCATGCCCGTGAAATAGGCATTGCCATGCCCTGATCGGCGCGAACCGTCCATCACGAAAATGCCCTTGCTTTGGAACCCACAGCGCTTCAGCAGGGCCTCAATACGAGACTGAAGCTCCTGATCCGGCAATGGGGAAAACTTGTTGAAAAGTGGTGCGATGACGGTGGGATAGGCCCAGCTCATCAGGATGGAGAAGCTGATCAAAATGGCCCATGCGAGAACCCACCAGAAGTTGCCTGCGGTATCCATAACCCAGAGGATCAGGGCAATCAGGGGCGCACCGATGGCGAAGCTGACCGATGTCTGGAGGATCAGATCCTTCAGATACTGCAGGGGAGTCGTGCGGTTAAAGCCGAAACGCTGTTCAATGACGAAGGTCTGGTACAGACTGATCGGCATTTCAATCAACTGTGCGACGATGAGCGTAGATAAGATCACTCCGATCCCCTTGACGATGGGGCCGAATGTGGTTGCTTCCCAGAGCCTTTCCAGCGTCGCGATGCCGCCGCCCAAGGTGAACAGGATTAAAACCGTAACGCCGAGTAAGCGGTCCACATCCTGAAGACGTGCTTTAGCCACCGTGTAGTCGGCAGCCTTCTGATGAGCTTCGAGTGCTACCGATTCCCGGAACGCCTCGGGGACCTGATTCCGATTCCTGATAACGTGCGATACATGTCTTCTGGATAGCCAGAACTCGACCGCAAAGGAGATGGCTAGGGCGATCAGAAACAACACAGTAAAATCATTCATGTCTTTTCCTGGCACGATGTGCCTTCTTATATTTATCCGAGCCCAAAGGGCCGGGTTATGACTTATTTCTTCACTCAGACTTTAAAACATGTCCCAAAATTCCCGGAACCTGATCTGGATTGATCTCGAAATGACCGGCCTTGACCCAATGCGCGACGTCATCCTCGAAATAGCTACCATCGTGACGGATCCAGAACTCCGCGTTTTGGCCGAAGGACCCGAGTTGGCGATTCAGCATCCGCAATCCGTTCTGGATGCGATGGATGATTGGAATCAGACCCATCATGGAGGTTCGGGCTTGATAGAGCGCGTTCTTCAAAGCCCGATTTCAACCGCGGAAGCGGAGCAGAAAACCATCGATTTTCTGATGGAGTGGGTGCCACGGGGTGCTTCGCCGATCTGTGGCAATAGCATCTGTCAGGATCGCCGATTCTTGGCTCAGGGGATGCCAACGCTCGAAAAATTTTTCCATTACCGGAATCTCGACGTTTCGACGTTGAAAGAGTTGACGCTCCGCTGGGCACCAGAAGTGGCGGCCGGGGTCAAGAAAGCAGGTCGACACCGCGCCCTCGACGACATTCGTGAGTCGATTGAGGAATTGCGTTACTACCGGGAGCATATCCTCAAAATCTGAGGCGCTCTTGCGATCAGAGGCCTGCAATGATCGCGATCAGGAGCAAGAGGGTTACTACAGCCAGCGTCACGAGCATGGTGAACCAGCTCCAGCGTGCTGCCCTAACTTCCGTAAGTTCGGTTCCTTCATTAATCGGTGTTCCGCAATTGCTGCAGATGACCGCTTTGTCCTTCACTTCATGTCCACAGTGGCGGCAGAACATCAGTAGCCTCTCCTGGTCGTTCCTATCTTTGATAATCGGACGTTTAACTGACAATCAGGCAAGCATATCTGATGCGGGGAACGGTTGCCACGTTTCAGGGTCAAACCGGCGCCCCCGACGGCACAGCGGTGTAGAGACAGTCTGATGGCCGATGTGTGAGAATAGCGGGTGCTGAAGGAGAAGAGCGAATAAAGTCCTGTACCTCGGTGCAGGGATCTCTCTCCATTTGATACACATAACTAACGAGTCACATCATGAAAAAGTCTACTCTCACGACCCTGATCGGCGCAGCCGTTGCTTCTACGACGCTAGGCTCTGCGGCGAACGCACAGGAAAATCCCTTCGCTCTCAAGGAACTGGCTTCAGGCTATGTCCAGGTTGCTGAAATGGGCAGCGACGGCAAGGAAATGAAGTGTGGCGCCGGCAAGTGCGGCGCATCCAAGGCAGCTACATCTGGCATGAACTGTGGTGCGATGATGCAGAATCAGGCGGCACCGGCTGAAACCAAGAAGGC
>CAYFOC010000014.1:0-2278 GCA_964344615.1 uncultured Methylococcus sp. | reverse complement strand
GTCGGGCTTGGCCTTCGGCGAGTCCATCTGGATATCGTTGCCGAGCGGGAATCCGTCCCTGTCGATTTTCTGGAAATCGTTCCTGAAAATTGGATGCGGGTTGGAGGGCGGTCAGGGCGTCTGTTTCGGCAAGTAGCCGAACGTTTCCCGATCGTTGCTCATGGGCTCTCCCTTTCCCTGGGAAGCCAGGATCCTCTGGATACCGAATTCATCAAAGGTCTTCGTCAATTCATTGAAGACCATCAGATTCTGGGCTATAGCGAACATCTCAGCTACTGCAGTGATCAGGGGCATTTGTATGACCTGATGCCCATCCCTTTTACCGAAGAAGCCGTTCGCCACGTTGCGGCCCGAATCCGGATGACGCAGGATATTCTCGGCCGGCGGATGGCGATTGAAAATGTTTCCTACTATGCTGCGCCTGGGAAGGCAATGGACGAAGCCGATTTTGTCCATGCAGTCCTGGAGGAGGCGGATTGTTCTCTTTTGCTGGACGTCAACAACGTCTATGTGAATAGCGTGAACCATGGCTATGACGCGAGTGCCTTCATCGCCAAGATGCCAACTTCCCGGATTATCGGCCTGCATGTGGCGGGGCATTACAAGGAGGCTGAGGATTTTCTGATCGATACGCATGGTGCGCCGATGGTCGATCCTGTCTGGGCACTGCTGGATGAGGTCTACGTGATGATGGGCGTCAAGCCCACGTTGCTCGAACGAGATTTCAACATCCCGCCGCTCGATGAATTACTCTTGGAAGTGGATCAGATTCGCGATGTCCAACGTCGACATCGCGGTGAGTCGCTGGCTGCGTCATGAAGCACGACGATCTCTCCGAAGCTCAGCGTGCCTTTGCAGCCAATATCCGGGACCCGGAACGTTTTTCCGTGCCCGTGGATGTTCCCTCAGAACGGATGAGAGTTTATCGGGAACTTTTTTTCAATAATATTGATAGCTTTCTGTCCACAGGTTTCCCGGTCATTCATGCCATTCTGAAGGGGCCACGCTGGACTGCTCTGGTCCGAGACTATTACCGTGACCACAAGGCGATGACCCCGCTGTTTGTCGAAATCGCCGGTGAGTTCGTCCGTTACCTTGAAACGGAGAGAGAGGTCTCTGCGGAGGATCCTCCTTTTCTTGCCGAATTGGCTCACTACGAGTGGGTGGAACTGGTGCTCTCTGTCAGGGAGGCCGAGCCTCCTCAGCTCGATGAAGCGTTTCTCCAGAATCCCCTCGGGTTTACCCCGCATCTTTCCCCTCTGGCGTGGTTGCTTACCTACGGCTTCCCCGTTCAAAAAATTGGTCCGGATTTTCAGCCGCAATCCTCCGAGCGTGAGGAGGTTCAGTTGCTCGTCTATCGGGGGAGGGATGAGGAAGTGCATTTCCTTGAGCTTAATCCGGTGACGTATGGTCTTTTGGATGCGCTTGGATCTTCCTCAGACCTGACTCTTGGGGAGGTTTTGGAAGCGACCGCGCGGGATATCGGGCACCCGGATCCTCAAAAGGTTCTGCTCTTCGGTGCCGATCTGATCAGAGAGCTCCATCAAAAGGGTGTCGTAGCCTCAGTTTGACGTTGAAGGTCGATCGGAATTGCATTCAAGCCCCATGATGGGGCTTTTTTATAGGCGAATATTGCACCATACTGGTGCCTTTCGCCGAGGGCGAAGCGCTCCGGCCATGCAGACGGTGTTGGCCTCTTAATTGCTACCGACTAGAGCATGAACCCAATTCCTACGTTCGCTCAAAATCCACGAATCCTTGACCATCTCACTGATGCGGTCCTGGTTTTTGACACCGCCAATCGCCTGACCTACATCAATCCAGCCGGAGAGATGTTGTTTGCAGTCAGTGCGCGACAGGTGATCGGTATGCGTGCGCGGTCAATTTTTGGGCTCAGCGATCGGAACATCGAGACGGACTTCAAACGCGCCATCCAGCGGGGGGAGACCCTGACCAAGCGTAACCTCACCTTGGGAACACCTTCCCAGCCGGTGACGGTCAATCTGACGGTGGTTCCCATTCACGATGCCGAAGGGCAGCCTGAGATGGTGTTGGTTGAAATCGAGCAGCTTGACCGGCACCTCAGAATTTCGATGGAAGAGCAGATGCTGGCACAACAAAATGCCGGGCGCATGTTGCTGAGGGGGCTTGCTCACGAAATCAAGAACCCGTTGGGTGGCCTTCGAGGGGCAGCTCAGCTACTCGAGCGCGAACTACCTGACGCCGATCTTCGGGAGTACACCCGCATCATCATGGATGAATCGGACCGATTGCAGTC
>CAYFOC010000013.1:0-17870 GCA_964344615.1 uncultured Methylococcus sp. | reverse complement strand
TTGTTCAAGTTTCTCTCTGGCTGGTTGGGTGGACCTAATCTTTATTGGGAAGAGTTCGGACATCCTCGGTTGCGGATGCGCCATTTCCCGTTTGCGATAGGGGGCAGCGAGCGAGATCAGTGGATGCTTTGCATGGATCGGGCGATCGAAGACTGTATTGAGCATCCGGTCATGCGAGATCGACTTTCTCAGGCGCTGCGGCAAACCGCCGACCACATGATCAACCAGGGGGGTTAGGAATGTTTTCGAAGCAGGAAGGGGGTTTCTGGTGAAGATGAGTCCTGAAGCGTTCCGGCAATGGGGCACGAAAAGGGTCACGCTGCTGGGTATGTCGGGTGTCGGCAAGACCACGTTGGCCAACAAGTTGTCACGTCAGACGTGGTTTCACTATTCAGGTGACTACCGGATCGGGACGCGATACCTGGATGAGCCGATTTCCGACAATATCAAACTGCAGGCCATGGAGGTTCCTTTCCTCCGTGAGTTGCTTCAGTCGGACTCGATCTATATTCGAAGCAACATCACCATTGATAACCTGGCGCCCATCTCGAGTTTCTTGGGGAAGATTGGAAATCCGGCGTTGGGTGGGTTGTCGCTGGATGAATTCAAGCGGCGGCAAGATCTCCATCGGCAGGCTGAGATCAGCGCCATGCGCGATGTCCCGGAATTTATTCGGAAAGTAGATGCCATCTATGGCTACAGGCATTTTCTCAACGATGCGGGTGGGAGCGTCTGCGAACTGGACGACCGCGAAACCATTGAAGTGCTGGCTGAAAATTCACTGATCCTGTACCTGCGTACGACGCCTGAATTGGACCAGATTCTGATTGATCGCGCCCGGGCTCACCCCAAGCCCTTGTACTACCGCGAGGCATTTCTCGACGAACATCTGCCCCTCTTCATGAAGGAGGAGTCGATCAGCGCTATCGAAGAAATCGATCCCGATCGCTTTGCGAGCTGGGTTTTTCCTAAGCTTTTCAGGTCACGCCTGCCTCGTTACGAGGCCATTGCGTCCGAGTTTGGCTATACGCTGGATTTTTCAGATCTCCAGTCCGTCCAGAGTGAGGATGACTTTGTGGATCTGGTTTGCCGCGCTATCGCCGGCTCATAGACTGAAGTTCAATGTCTTTAGTTGCGCATAACAATCTCCCGACCTATCAGCGTCTTCGCGAGGAGGGGCTTGAAGTTCTGAGTCTTGAGCGGGCGTCCCATCAGGATATCCGCGAGATGCACATCGGTCTTCTCAATATGATGCCGGATGCGGCGTTAGAGGCGACCGAGCGCCAGTTCTTTAGGTTGGTCGGCGTTGCCAATCCGATTGTCCAGTTCCACCTGCACCCATTCACGATTCGTGGGATCGAGAGGGGGCCGGAGGCATTGGCTCATATTGCAAGGCACTATGAGACCTTTGAGACGATCAAGGAATTGGGTCTTGATGGTCTTATCATTAGCGGTGCCAATGTCACGCACCCGCACCTTCAGAACGAACCTTTCTGGCAGCCGCTGACCGAGGTTTTTGAGTGGGCCCGCGAAAATGTGTCTTCGACGCTTTGTTCATGTCTCGCAACGCATGCCCTGATTCAATACGGATACGGCATTGAGCGCTCCCCGCTGGGATTCAAGCGATGGGGGGTTTATCCGCACCGTGTCGTGGATGATCGTCATCCTCTGGTCTCCAATATCAATACCCGTTTTGATGTCCCGCACTCGAGATTCAATGCCATTTTTCGCGAGGACATGGAACGCGTTGGACTCAAAGTGCTGGTTGATAGCGAGGTCGCGGGCACTCATCTGGCGGTGAGCGAGGACTTGATTCGGGTGGTGTTTTTTCAGGGGCATCCTGAATACGACACGATCAGTCTCCTCAAGGAATTCAAGCGAGAGGTATCTCGCTATTTTCAAGGAGAGAGGGACGACTACCCGCCGATTCCGGAGCATTATTTTGCAGAAGAGGCGAGGGCCTACCTTGAGCGTTTCGCGATGGATGTTTTTGCAGCCAGATCCGCGGGTGGCGAGCCTCCGGTATTTGATGAGGGGAGAATCCTTTCATTGATCGACAATACTTGGCGAGACACGGCCAAGGCAGTCTTCAACAATTGGCTGGGGCTGATTTATCAAATGACGGATCAAGACCGTAAGAAGCCCTTCATGAGCCATATTGATCCAAGCGATCCCTTGCGTATTCGCCAGTCGGTTCGCTAGGGTTTGATCCGTTTTGGGTGGAACAGTCTGTTTACACGCCTTGCTGGCGTGGACAGACGCCGCTAAATTCCCTAGAATCCGGCCAATCGCACGCAATAAATTTCGTCTACTGTTCTGGGCACCAGGCATGAAGGCGCGGTGGATTGCGGCCAGCGTGAATACAGCATCTGAAACAGATTTCATGGGCGGGAAGTGGCGATACGTTTCTTCCCGTTCAGCGCGCTTAGAAGGTGAAACCCATTGAATACCGAAGCCCTGCTTGTTCTTGAGGACGGCACTCTATTTCGGGGAGTCTCAATCGGCGCGGATGGCGTCTCGGTCGGGGAGGTGGTGTTCAATACGTCGATCACCGGTTATCAGGAAATCCTGACAGATCCTTCCTACGCCCGGCAGATCGTGACGTTGACTTACCCCCATATCGGCAATGTCGGCGTCAACGATGAGGATACCGAGTCCAATGGGATCTACGCGAGTGGCCTCATTGTGAAGGATGTGCCTCTCCGGTCGAGTAACTTCAGGTCCCAGCAGGATCTGCGTGAATACTTGAAGAAGAACGGCACTCTTGGCATCGCCGGCATTGATACTCGCAAACTGACCCGCATTCTTCGCGACAAGGGCGCGCAACGGGGATGTCTGATGGCCGGTGCGAACCTTGATCAGGAAGCCGCTCTTGTGGCTGCACGCAGTTTTCCGGGCCTTCAGGGCATGGACCTCGCCAAGGAAGTCACCACCGCAAAATCCTATGCTTGGGACCAAGGGTCCTGGGTTCTGGGCGAGGGTTTTTCAAAGCCCTCCGCTGATCGTTTCCACGTTGTCGCCTACGATTTTGGGGTGAAGCACAATATCCTGAGATTGTTGGCAGACCGTGTCGGTAAATTGACGGTCGTACCTGCCCAAACTTCTGCCGAAGAGGTTCTTGCGCTCAATCCCGATGGCGTCTTTCTTTCCAATGGCCCGGGGGATCCTGAGCCGTGTATCTACGCCATCGAGGCTGTGAAGACGTTCCTGGATCGAGGTATTCCTATTTTCGGTATTTGTCTTGGCCACCAGATCTTGGGGCTTGCGGCGGGTGCGCGTACCGTCAAGATGAAATTCGGTCACCATGGAGCAAACCATCCGGTTCAGGAGATTTCGACTCAGAGGGTCTATATCACCAGCCAGAACCATGGTTTCGCTGTCGATGAAGCCAGTTTGCCTGGTAATGTCCGAGCGACCCATCGCTCACTTTTTGATGGCTCACTTCAGGGCATCGAGTTTACGGATCGTCCGGCCTTCAGTTTCCAGGGACATCCGGAAGCCAGTCCGGGGCCAAACGATGTCACGCCATTGTTCGACAAATTCATTGAACAAATGTCTCAACGTCCCTCTCGCTAGGCGATCACGATGCCCAAAAGAACCGATATCAAGTCCATTCTTCTCCTCGGCGCCGGCCCGATCGTGATCGGCCAGGCCTGCGAGTTCGATTATTCGGGTGCTCAGGCGTGCAAGGCCCTTCGTGAAGAGGGTTACCGGGTCATTCTGGTGAATTCGAATCCCGCGACGATCATGACCGATCCGGAGATGGCCGATGCCACCTACATCGAGCCGATCAACTGGCAGACCGTTGCGAAAATCATTGAAAAGGAACGTCCCGACGCCCTGTTACCGACGATGGGAGGGCAGACGGCGCTGAATTGCGCGCTGGATCTCGATCGCAATGGTGTTCTCGAGAAGTTTGGCGTCCAGATGATCGGTGCTTCGAAAGAGGCCATCGATAAGGCAGAGGACCGCGAGAAGTTCAAGCAGGCCATGAACAAGATCGGGCTGAGCTCTGCCCGTTCTAATGTGGCGCACACCATGGAAGAAGCTTTGGCCTGTCTGGAACAGACGGGTTACCCCGCGGTGATTCGCCCTTCGTTTACGCTTGGGGGGAGCGGGGGCGGCATCGCCTACAATCGTCAGGAATTCGTCGAGATCTGTGAGCGCGGCCTTGAGCTTTCTCCAACACATGAGCTTCTGATTGAAGAATCCGTGCTCGGTTGGAAAGAATATGAGATGGAAGTGGTTCGCGACAGGAACGACAACTGCATCATTATCTGCTCCATTGAAAACTTTGACCCGATGGGGGTCCATACGGGCGACTCGATCACGGTTGCACCAAGCCAGACGCTGACCGATAAGGAATACCAATTGATGCGTGATGCATCGATTGCGGTTCTGAGAGAGATCGGAGTGGAAACGGGCGGCTCCAACGTTCAGTTCGCCATTAATCCGGCGGACGGCCGGATGATCGTTATTGAAATGAATCCGCGCGTCAGTCGATCTTCTGCGCTGGCTTCAAAGGCGACGGGTTTTCCGATTGCAAAAGTGGCGGCCAAGCTGGCTGTGGGTTACACGCTGGACGAACTCCGTAATGAGATTACCGGTGGCGCCTCTCCTGCATCCTTCGAGCCGACGATCGATTACGTCGTTACCAAGATTCCGCGCTTCACCTTTGAAAAGTTCCCGCAAGCGGATGATCGTCTGACCACCCAGATGAAGTCTGTAGGTGAGGCCATGGCGATTGGCCGCACGTTCCAGGAATCACTGCAAAAGGCATTGCGCAGCCTTGAAATTGGGGTTGATGGTCTGACTGAACGCCTTGACGTTGCAGCGGATGATGCTGCTGATCGTCTTGCGCGCGAGTTGCGTCACCCGGGCAGCGATCGGATTTTCTACGTTGCCGATGCATTCCGGATGGGCTGGACGCTCGATGAAGTGCATGAGCACTCCCGAATTGACCCATGGTTCCTTGCGCAGATTGAAGATTTGATCTTGGAGGAAAAGTCACTCGGTGGTCGTGTCCTCGGAAGCCTTAAGTCCGAAGAGCTTTTGCATCTGAAGCGCAAGGGATTCTCCGACTCGAGATTGGCAAGGCTTCTGGGTAGCCAGGAGTATCAGGTGCGGGCGGCACGTCACAAGTTTGATATTCACCCGGTTTATAAAAGGATCGACTCCTGCGCAGCGGAATTTTCTACCGCTACGGCCTATCTCTACTCGACCTATGAAGAGGAGTGCGAGGCCGCGCCGAGCAACCGCAAGAAAGTCATCGTTCTGGGCGGTGGGCCCAACCGGATCGGGCAGGGGATTGAGTTCGACTATTGTTGCGTTCATGCCGCCATGGCGTTGAGAGAAGATGGTTATGAAACCATCATGATCAACTGCAACCCTGAAACGGTCTCTACGGATTTTGATACGTCCGATCGCCTCTACTTTGAGCCGCTCACCTTGGAGGATGTTCTTGAGATCATCCACCTGGAGCAGCCTTGGGGTGTTATTGTCCAGTACGGTGGTCAGACGCCTCTGAAGCTTGCTCGTGCCCTTGAGGCAGCGAATGCGCCCATCATCGGCACGTCCCCGGACTCCATCGACCTTGCTGAGGATCGGGAGCGCTTCCAGAAATTGGTCGACACCTTGGGATTGCGCCAGCCGCCGAACCGTACGGCACGATCTTTGGAGGAGGCGATCGTCTCTGCCAATGAAATTGGATATCCCCTCGTGGTCAGACCGTCTTACGTTCTGGGCGGTCGCGCGATGGAAATCGTCTTTAATGATGACGATCTCAAGCGCTACATGCGCGAAGCGGTCAGCGTCTCGAACGAATCCCCAGTGCTCCTCGATCGCTTCCTTGATGATGCCATTGAAATGGATGTCGACGCGATCTGTGACGGAGAAGAGGTTCTGATCGGCGGTCTGATGCAGCATATCGAGCAGGCGGGCGTGCATTCAGGTGACTCGGCGTGTTCGATTCCTCCCTATGACCTTTCTCAGGATCTCCAAGATGCGATCCGTGAGCAGGTCCGGTTGCTTGCCAAGTCGCTGGGCGTGGTGGGATTGATGAATACCCAGTTCGCCATCAAGGGATCCGATATCTATATCCTGGAAGTCAATCCAAGAGCATCCAGAACCGCGCCCTTCGTCTCAAAGGCGACTGGCTATCCGCTGGCCAAGATTGCGGCGCGTTGCATGGTTGGCAGTACTTTGGCTGATCAGGGCGTGACTGAGGAGCGTATTCCTGAGTACTACTCCGTCAAAGAGGCGGTTTTCCCCTTCATCAAGTTCCCGGGGGTTGATCCTTTGTTGGGGCCTGAAATGAAGTCCACGGGTGAAGTCATGGGTGCGGGTAAGACGTTCAGTGAGGCCTTTGCCAAGGCCCAGAGCGCTGCCAGCATCAAGCTTCCTCAGGGCGGTAAGGTCTTTATCAGCATCCGCGAAAGCGACAAGCCCAAGGTGATTCCCGTTGCGAAGGAATTGATCGAGAAAGGGTTCTCGCTCGTGGCTACCCGGGGTACGGCAAAGGCTCTGGCCGATGCAGGTTTACCCTGTGAGGTCGTCAACAAGGTGTATGAAGGTCGCCCTCATGTGGTCGATATGATCAAGAATGGGGAACTTCATTTCATCATCAATACGACAGAAGGCAAGAAAGCCATATCCGATTCCTTCACCATTCGTCGTCAGGCGTTACAGGACCAGGTGACGTATACCACGACGATCTCGGCGGCTCGGGCTACAGCCTCTGCCCTGGGAGAGTTGGCGAAGAGTGGTGTGAATAGTTTGCAAGATCTTCATGCGACGTTGAGTTGAGCCATGCACAAAGTTCCTCTGACGCTCCGTGGCGCGGAAAAGCTGCGGGAAGAATTGACCCATCTGAAGACGGTTTTAAGGCCAAAGATCACCGAGGCCATCGCCGAGGCGAGGGCCCATGGGGATCTTAAGGAAAATGCTGAATATCATGCCGCGCGTGAACAGCAGAGCTTCACTGAGGGGCGGATCAAGGAAATTGAGGGTAAGTTGGCCAACTGCCAAATTATCGATGTGACCCAGGTCCACGCTCAGGGGAAGGTCGTGTTTGGCGCGACGGTGGAGATCGCCGATGCAGAAACCGGCGAAGAACTCACCTACCAAATCGTGGGGGAGGACGAGGCAGACATCAAGCAGGGGATGATTTCAGTCACATCACCAATCGCTCGGGCCCTGATTGGCAAGCGCGAGGGCGATGCCGCCGTGGTTCAGGCGCCGGGCGGCGTCCGTGAATTTGATATCTGCTCGGTCAAATACATCTAGCGCATCAGGGGCCGCGTTAGCCCTCAGCCCTTAGCGCTTGGCCTTTCGATAAATCGTAGCAATGTGGCCGATGCTTTGGATCAGCTCGGCCCCAGTGCTTGCACATAACGTCTCCGTCATGGCTTTGCGCTCTTCGCGATCCGAGGCGTTCAGGCGGACCTTGATCAATTCATGATGGTCGAGGGCGATCTCGACTTCCTGGAGAACGGCTTCACTGAGGCCGTGTTGTCCGGTCAGAACGACGGGCTTCAGCGTGTGGGCTTTTGTTCTTAGGAACTTCTTCAATTCCGATTTCAACGGGATATCCTGTCAGCAATTTAGGTGGGTGTAAGGCAGATGGCGCGAAGTCGAAGCAGCGGTCGGTGGCTTTCTGAGCATTTTTCGGACGAATACGTCAAACAGGCGCAGGCGCTCGGCTATCGGTCACGCGCGGTCTTCAAGCTAAAGGAGCTCGACGAGAAGGACAAGCTCCTGAAGCCAGGCATGGTCGTGGTAGACCTCGGCGCAGCCCCCGGAGGATGGTCCCAATATGCTGCAGAGCATATCGGCAAGCGGGGCGACATCATAGCATTGGACCTGTTGCCTGTGGAGCCTTTAGAAGGCGTCACCTTTTTTCAGGGGGATTTCCGTGAAGAATCCGTGCTTCAGACCCTGATGGCGCATCTGGATGGGCGCGAGGTTGATCTTGTGATGTCCGACATGGCGCCTAACATGAGTGGTAATCGTGTCGTGGATCAGGCGCGGGGCATGCATCTCGCTGAGCTCGCCCTGGATATGGCCAGAGATATTCTGCGTCCGGGTGGCACCTTCGTTACCAAACTCTTCCAGGGCCCGGATGTCGATGCCTACGTTCTCGCTGCGCGTGCGCTCTTCAGCAAGGTCGTCATGCGCAAGCCAAAGGCTTCGCGGGACCGAAGCCCAGAGGTCTATCTGGTCGGCTTGGGTCGCAAACCGCTCTGATCCAACCGCATTTTTTATGTCTCTCGGGTCTTGATTTCGGTGAAGATCAGGGCTGGCGCGGCTTTGCGGGCAATTTGGTGATTTTTTTACAAAACACATCATCTTGTGCTTGACGCCACGTTGGACCACATTCTATAGTGTTCACACATTCGACGTGAGCAGTTTATAGAGGTGAGTGCTGATGGAATCTGAATCCTTGACCCAATCTTCCACGACCCCATCCCTCCCCCCGGGATTGACGTCCGTAGACGTCGATCTGAGAGCGAACGCGCCGGGCGAGATGCGTGTCATCCGGAGAAACGGGAAGGTCAACGGATTTGATGCCAACAAGATCAGCGTAGCGATCACCAAGGCATTCCTGGCCGTCGAAGGGTCCGCTGCGGCAGCAAGCGGACGGATCCATGAACTGGTCGAGGATCTGACGGACCAGGTGGTCAAAGGCTTGTTCCGCCGCATGCCTTCGGGTGGGACGCTTCACATTGAAGACGTTCAGGATCAGGTCGAACTGGCGCTCATGCGTGGTGAACACCACAAAGTGGCGAGGGCCTACGTTCTCTATCGTGAAGAGCGCAAAAGGCTTCGTGCGGAAAAGACGCATGAAGACCAGCCTGCCGATGAGGGCGTAAGAGAAATCAACGTTACCCTCGACGATGGAACGCTTCGGACACTGGATGTTCAGCGTCTCAGAAGTATCGTTGAAGAGGCCTGCCGGGATCTGACGGAAGTCGATGGTGCCTGGATTCTCGAAGAAACCCGTCGCAACCTCTTTGATGGAGTTCCTGAAAAGGATGTCGCGCATGCGCTGCTGATGTCGTCGAGAACCCGCATCGAGCAGGAGCCGAACTATTCGTTCGTGGCTGCGCGACTCCTGCTGGATACGCTTCGAAAGGAAGCCCTCAGTTTCCTCGGACATGCACGCAGTGAAGCGACCCAGGCGGAGATGGCGGAGCGTTATTCCGATTACTTCGCCGAATACGTCAAACGTGGTGCAGAGCTCGAGCTGCTGTCCGGGGAGCTGACTCGCTTCGATCTGAAGCGACTGGGAGCGGCGCTCAAGCCTGAGCGGGATCTGAATTTCAATTACCTTGGACTCCAGACGCTCTACGATCGTTACTTTATTCACAGCAATAATGTTCGTTTCGAGCTCCCGCAGGCCTTCTTCATGCGTGTTGCCATGGGGCTTTCGCTGAATGAGATTGATCGTGAAGGCCGGGCGATAGAGTTTTACAACCTTCTGTCCTCGTTTGATTTCATGAGCTCAACGCCGACCCTGTTCAACTCGGGGACGTTGCGACCGCAGCTTTCATCCTGCTATCTGACGACGGTACCCGATGATCTCGACGGGATTTACGGTGCGATCAAGGACAATGCCCTTCTTTCCAAGTATGCCGGAGGCCTCGGCAACGACTGGACCCGCGTGCGTGGTCTCGGTGCTCACATCAAGGGGACAAACGGTAAGTCTCAGGGCGTAGTGCCTTTCCTCAAGGTCGCCAACGATACGGCGGTTGCGGTCAATCAGGGTGGAAAGCGTTTGGGCGCCGTCTGCGCCTACCTTGAAACCTGGCATATCGATATCGAGGAGTTTCTTGAACTCCGTAAGAACACCGGTGACGATCGCCGTCGTACGCATGACATGAATACGGCCAACTGGGTTCCCGATCTTTTCATGAAGCGCGTTGCAGAGGAGAAGGAATGGACCTTGTTCAGTTCCAGTGATGTGCCTGACCTTCATGATCTGAGTGGGCTTGCCTTCGAGAAGCGCTACGAAGAGTACGAAGCCAAGGCCGATCGTGGCGAAATTGCCTTATTCAAGCGTGTTCCGGCTAACCAGCTGTGGCGGAAGATGCTTTCGATGTTGTTCGAAACCGGTCATCCCTGGATCACCTTCAAGGATCCTTGCAATATTCGCTACACCAATCAGCATGTCGGCACCGTACATAGCTCCAATCTGTGTACCGAAATTACCCTGCACACCAACGATCAGGAAATTGCGGTCTGTAACCTGGGTTCGGTGAATCTGTCCGCGCATATCGGACTGGATGGTGTCTTGGATCAGGCGAAGCTCAAGTCGACGATCACGACCGCGATGCGCATGCTGGACAATGTGATCGACATTAACTACTACAGCGTCCCGCAAGCGCGTCGATCAAATGTTCAGCACCGTCCGGTTGGTCTTGGTGTCATGGGCTTCCAGGATGCGTTGTACAAGCTTGGAATCTCCTATGCGTCCCAGGAGGCGATTGATTTCGCTGATCGAAGCATGGAAACCGTGAGCTATTTTGCGATTTCGGCCTCAGCGGATCTCGCCGAGGAGCGTGGTCCCTACGCTACCTACAAGGGTTCGCTCTGGAGCAGGGGTGTCCTGCCGATTGATGCTTCGCGGTTGGTCGAAGAGCAGCGGGGCGGCTACCTTCAGGTGGATCATAGCCAGACCCTGGATTGGGATAGCCTTCGCGAGCGGGTTCTGACAGTCGGCATGCGTAATAGCAACACGATGGCCATCGCACCGACGGCGACCATTTCCAATATCTGCGGTGTCTCGCAATCGATCGAGCCGACGTACCAGAATCTCTTCGTCAAATCGAACCTCTCGGGAGAATTTACGGTCGTTAATCCGTATCTGGTCGCCGAATTGAAGAAGCATGACCTCTGGGATGCCGTCATGATCAACGATCTGAAATACTTCGACGGAAGTCTCCAGCGCATCGAGCGTATCCCGGAGGCGATCAAGTCTCGGTATGCGACGGCCTTTGAGTTGGATGTGCGCTGGTTGATCGAGGCGGCTTCCCGCAGACAGAAGTGGATTGATCAGGCGCAGTCCCTGAATCTCTATCTGGCAGAACCTTCCGGGAAGAAGCTGGATACGCTCTACAAGTTTGCTTGGCTGAGAGGCCTGAAGACGACGTATTACTTGAGAACGCTGGGTGCGACCCACGTCGAGAAGAGTACGGCGTTCGATGGAAAACTCAATGCCGTTAAGAATGAAGCGGGTGCCGCTGTGTCACTCGCGACCATGGAGGTCGTTTCCAGCGATCTCCGGATTGAGTCGGGTCCCAAGCTCTGCTCAATCGACGATCCAACCTGCGAGGCTTGTCAGTAAGCTGTGCGGGGAGGATATTCGGCGACCTGGGGGGGCGTCGGATATTTGGTGATGGCCTGAGCTAAAAGCTCTCAGGTCGACCAGGCGCTCGTCCCAAGCCGGGGATGGGCGCCTTCTTTATTTAAGGCCCCAGATTTCGCAGTCCCGGTGGAAGCGGGATAGAATAACCCTCACCCGTGAGGCAGGCGTGGCTGTGTCGCGTTTGAGGTCAAGCCACTCTCCGGTCGGGCCTGAGGCCGGCCCTGCGTCAAAGGACAGACCGATCATTCGACTTGCATGCAAAACCCTTCCAAGAAATTAATTGTCGGCGGAAGCCAGCTCAAGAAGCTGAGGAACGCCTTAGCCGTCATTCACTGCAGACGTCTGCTCTCGACCTTCCAAAAAGAAGCAGAGGGCACGATTTCTCATGATCAGGCAAAGCGTGTCACGTATTTGACGGAGTTGTTCTCGCGGATTCATCGCGAGATCTTCGAAGACTGGAAGGAGCAGGCGATCACGCAGGATCGACCTGGCACCATGGCACGTGCGGGTGATCGCAAGCGCTTTCGTGAGACCATTGAGAGCCTGGTTCTCAATGGGGATCAGAACCTCGATACCGCGATATTCGATAACAACGGTTTCGTCATCAAAACCGCCAATATTGATGAACGCTTGGCCCGGTTCTATTTTGCCATGCGTTCGATCAAGCCTTTTGGCTACGGCAACAAGCTTACACTCGACTTCTTCATGATTGCGCTCAGCAATCTCCCTGCATTCAGCAGTGTCTATGAGGAAGGTATCGATTTTCGGCGACTGGATCCCCGTGATGCGGATATTCTTCATGACTCCAAGAGTTCGCTTGAAGCCGTCTGTCAGGCGTTCTCGCACGCCATGGATCCCGCTAGAACCCATTCGCTGATCAATGGGCCCAACGGCTATGGCGTATGGCCTGAGCAGAAAACCTTTGTATTTGGTATGCCATTCCTCCGGCATCGGACGCCAGAGGGGCTGGACTGCCTTGTGACGGTCAATGGTGGATTGGTTCCACTTTCAAGTCTTCATGAAGACCAGATTCCGCTCGGTGTTCATTTTGCTGATTATCCGCTGACACTGACAGAACATGTGATCGGATATTTGCCGGGAACAGAGGGTCTTCGGGACAAGCGATTCATCGATGGCATTCCGATCGGGCCGAATGGTGAGGCGCCGCTGTTCTGTCTGGACGTCAATATTTTGACCGGGCTCCGTTCCCCGAGTCATACCGAATTTGTCGAGTTGCTCAAGCAGACGCAGGGTGAAAAAACCCCGATTTTTGATCTTGCCAACAACGTCGAATTGCGAGATCGGCTCCTGGAGGCTGCGGATGGGGATGCCCGACTGCAGCGGGGTGTCGAAATTGCCTTTGATCATCTGAGCACGATCGCCAGCAAGCTGGACGGTATCAAGCAGGCCATTTTTTCTGGCAAGGCCCCTGAGGAAAACCCCTCCCTGTTCCTCTGTATGGGGGGTGCGGGTGCAGGCAAGACGGCCGTCGAAGAAATCGCGCGGGCCCGGTGCGGAGAGAATTTCGTCATTGCGAGTCTCGATGAGTTCCGGAAGCAAAGCGATCTCTATCAGGTGATGACCGCGGCCAATCATCACAGCGATGACTACATTTACGTGGAGCCTTTTGCGAATACCCTTCGGGATTGGGTGGCAGCCGAGGCACGTAACCGCAAAATCAGTCTTCTTTATGACGGCACAAGCATTCCCTACGTACCCCGATACTCTGGCATTGTCGAAGCCTTCAAGCGATCAGGCTTCCGTACATTGATCGCAGGAATCGACGCGTTCATCGTCAAGCCGAGGGGGCGAGAGGAAGAGCTGCCGCGTGTTGCGGCCATTCTGAGCGTGAAAGACCGCTTTGAGAGGACCGGCAGGGCTTTGCCGTGGGTTGTTGCTGTGGACAAGCATATCCGTGCCCCCGGCGCCTTTCTGGATGCACTTCAGGATCCCTCGCTCGATAAGCTCTCGCTGTTCGCCAATGATGGCAAGATTGACCGCCATTACCTGGTGGCGGAGTCATTTTCGTTCTCTTCGGACGAAATCAGCGAAATTCAGGAGCGTCAGAAAGAAGGCCGCCTCGCGGATCATTTCCTGGACCTGATCCGAACGCGCGAAAGCTCAACCCTCCGCAATCTCTCGGATGGAGATTCGGCCCGGCTTGAGGAATTGTTGGCTCGCATTCCTCATTGGGGAGAGGCCAATGTGGGCTACCTCTTATATAGCTATCGGAATGCACACCGCGGACTCGTGATCTACAGTCTCCGCCGCATGGTGGATTTTTTGGAGAAGGGGCAGCTGAATCCCAATGCCTCGGGAGAAGATGGCCTTTTGCACAAGCATGCAAGTCTAGCCTTCCATATCGCGCCAGGTTCTCCGGAGCCCTGGACCATCCGTTTGCAGGATACGACCGAATCCCAGACCTCTTAAACGGGCCCTTCGACAAAAAGACAGTGAAAAAGTGCCCTTTTTCGCTGTCTTTTTGTGCTTGCGGCACTTTTCTTAGTTGAGGTTGTCGGCAAATTTCAGTAACCTCCACAGGCGGAATTGAGGCCGGGAGAAATAGTCTTTTATCGCTGGTGAAACGGAGGGGTCCCACCGGGACTCCTCTGGGTGTGTGCCGGTTGGATTGGATCTCGGGCGACGGCCAAAAAAATATAAATAATTCAATAGGTTAGGGAGGCATTAACGTGTTGCAAGCAAATGCATCAGTTACCATCGCGTTTTTGATGGGACTGGCTGGGGTCTGGTACGTCCTCTGGCAGTTCAAGCGCGTACTTAGTTACGATCAGGGCAATGAGACCATGCGCTCCATTGCCGCGGCCATCCAGGAAGGGGCTTCAGCCTTCCTGAATCGCGAATATCAGGTTCTTGCAATTTTTGTAGCCATCGTTGCGGTGGTTATTGCCTCCTTCCTTCACTGGCAGACGGCCGTTGCGTTCGTCGTCGGTGCGGCGGCTTCAGCAGGCGCAGGCTACCTCGGCATGTATGTTGCCGTTCGTGCCAACGTCAGAACGGCTGCAGCAGCGAGCAAGAGCCTCCATGAGGGTCTTCGTGTTGCGTTCGGCAGCGGCGCGATCATGGGTATGTCCGTGGTCAGCTTCAGCCTTCTCGGCATGACGCTTCTTTATTTCTTCTTCAAGAATGACCCCAACCATCTCACCTACATCACCGGTTTCGGTTTTGGTGCCAGCTCCATCGCGCTGTTTGCGCGTGTGGGTGGTGGTATCTACACCAAGGCGGCTGACGTTGGCGCGGATCTCGTCGGTAAGGTAGAGCAGGGCATCCCGGAAGATGACCCACGCAACCCGGCTGTTATCGCTGATAACGTTGGCGACAATGTCGGTGACGTTGCTGGTATGGGTGCTGACCTTTTCGAAAGCTATAGCGGTTCCGTCATTGCAGCTGCAGCACTGGGTGCAAGCCTGGGTGCGAAGTCGCTGGCCTTTATCGGTCTTCCGTTCCTGGTTGCCGCCGTGGGTGTTATCGCGTCCCTGTTCGGCATCTACATGGTTATTGGCGGCGACGATTCAATCAAGCTGCCGGAAGCACTGGCCAAGCATGTAGACAAGTACGTCCACAAGATTGACGAAAATGCGAGCCTTGAAGACCTGCTGCATGCACTGCGCATGTCTGTCTGGGGCGCATCGGTTGTCATTCTCGGCCTGTCGCTGGTTGCGGTGATTCTCACCGGCGTCAGCTTCAACTACTGGCTTGTCATTCTGGTCGGTCTGGTTGCGGGTAACGGTATTGCTTACGTGACCGAGTACTACACCTCATACACCGAAAAACCTGTTCAGTCGATTTCTAAGGCCTGTCAGACAGGTGCTGCAACGACCATCATCCAGGGCACCGCCGTGGGCATGATGAGTACGCTGGGCCCGGTTCTGATCACCGCTGTCGCGATTCTTCTGAGCATCTGGCTCGGTATCAAGGCGGACGGATCCATCACCGCAGGCCTTTATGGCGTTGCGCTGGCCGGCGTTGGCATGCTCAGCACCCTGGGCGTCACCCTGGCTACCGATGCCTACGGTCCTGTCGCGGATAACGCGGGCGGTATTGCTGAAATGAGCCATCTGCCGAAGGAAGTTCGTCACCGTACGGACGCTCTCGACAGTCTGGGTAACACCACGGCTGCAACCGGTAAGGGCTTCGCCATCGGTTCAGCGGTTCTGACAGCACTGGCACTTCTTGCAGCCTATGTCACGGCGGCCAAGGTTGAATCCCTCAACCTTCTCAGCCCGACCATGCTGCCAGGTATTCTGATCGGTGCGATGCTCCCGTACTTCTTCTCTGCACTGACCATGACGGCAGTCGGCAAGGCTGCGTACGACATCGTTCTTGAAGTACGTCGCCAGTTCAAGGAAATCCCGGGCCTCATGGAAGGCACCGGAAAGCCTGACTATAAGACTTGCGTTGGCATCAGTACTGAAGGTGCACTGCGCGAAATGATCCTGCCGGGTGCACTGGCTGTGATCGTTCCGCTGGCTGTTGGCTTCATCCTTGGCAAGGAAGCACTGGCGGGTCTTCTCGTCGGTACGACCGCTTCCGGCTTCCTGCTCGCCGTCATGATGGCGAATGCCGGTGGTGCGTGGGATAACGCCAAGAAGTGGATTGAAACCGGTGAATACGGTGGCAAGGGGTCAGAATCTCACAAGGCAGCCGTTGTCGGCGACACCGTTGGTGATCCCTTCAAGGATACCAGTGGTCCTTCTCTGAACATTCTGATCAAGCTGATGAGTATCGTGAGTCTGGTGTTCGCATCAGCCTTCGGTAACGGCTGGTTCAACTTCTAAGAAGTATCCTGCCACCGGATGCCTTCGTGGCTTCCGGTACCCGAAATCTCCCGGTCCCCCGAAAGGGTGGCCGGGAATTTCTTTTTGTGAACCCTGCTAATTGTCCGAGAGACACGTCATGTCTAGCGAAAGCTCTACCAGAAAGTACTATCTTGAACCCTACCGCGACTATCGTAATGACAGCCTGCGCAAAGGGGTGGATTTCGTCGAGGAGGAGATCCGTGTCGATACGGTCAAACATTACGACGACTGCTATTGGGATTACCGGACAGCCTGGTTCGACAATGAAAACCTCGCACTCCACTATGGATATTGGGAGGAGGGCATCAAGACCCACAGTCAGGCGCTTTTGAACAAGAACCGCATCATGGCTGATGTGGCCGGTATCAAGCCGGGGGACTATGTTCTCGATGCTGGATGCGGGATAGGTGGCAGCTCGATCTGGCTGGCCAAGCACCGCGGTTGTCGCGCAAAGGGGATTACGGTCAGTGCGCAGCAGGTCGGACATGCCAAGCGGAATGCCCAGCGACATGGCGTTGCTGATCAGGTGGACTTCGAAGTGGCTGACTTTCTGAAGACGCCTTTTCCCGATGAGACCTTTGATGTGGTCTGGGCTGTTGAAAGCAGCTGCTATGCGGTCGATAAGAAGGATTTTTTTCGGGAGGCCTTTCGGGTCCTGAAAAAAGGTGGGACCCTGATCGCCTGTGATGGCTATGCGATGCGCCGTGATTTTGATGAAGAAGAGTGGCAAGCCGTGATGGATTGTCTGAACGGTTGGGCTGTCCCCAATCTTTCGACGGTCGAAGAATTTGAGTCGGGCATGAAAGAGTGCGGATTTGTGGAGGTCGGGATTACCGAGGCCACGAAGGAAACCATGCCTTCTGCCAGAAGGATGTATTTGACCGCGCTATGGACGTATCCCATGCAGGTCTTCATGCAGACACTTGGGCTCCGAAAGAAGGCCCAGACGGCCAATTTCAAGGTGGCCTTGGCTCAGTGGAAGGTCTTCAACGGCGGACTGGTCCGTTACTGCCTCTTCAGAGGAACGAAGCCCCTGTAAACAGGGGCCGTTATTCGTCTTAGATCAGTTTGGTATAGCGAAGGCGGTTGGCGTTGGTCACGACAGTGACCGACGACATCGCCATGGCAGCTCCTGCAATCATCGGATTGAGGAGAATCCCCAGGAACGGATAAAGAAGACCGGCGGCAACGGGAATGGCCAAGACGTTGTAGATAAAGGCGCCGATCAGGTTCTGTTCGATATTCTTGACGGTCGCCCGGGAGAGAGCGATGGTTTCGGCGACCTTGCTCAAGGATCCGCCCATCAAAACGACATCCGCACTTTCAATGGCGACATCGGTTCCGGTACCGATGGCGAATCCTACGTTGGCCTGAGCAAGGGCCGGCGCATCATTGATGCCATCGCCCACCATCCCAACGGTTTCACCGACAACCTGCAGCGATTTGACGACCGTGGCCTTGTCGCTCGGGAGTACCTGCGCCCGAATTTCCTCAATGCCAACCTCGTGGGCAATGGCTTGTGCCGTGACTTCGTTGTCACCGGTCATCATGACCAGGCGAATGCCAAGATTCTTGAGATGGGCAATGGCCTCGCGTGAATCGGCCTTGACCGGATCTGCAATGGCTAAAATCCCAACGGCTTTCCCGTTGGCCGCCAGAACGACGGGAGTCTGGCCTTGCCCTGCAAG
>CAYFOC010000012.1:0-18697 GCA_964344615.1 uncultured Methylococcus sp. | reverse complement strand
GGCCATGCATCCTCCGCCACAAAATCCATGGCCTGATCTGGCCAGTTGAGTAGTTTGCCTAGATCACTTTTGCGAGTTGTGACAGCAGCAATAGCCAAGTCCAGCTCTCCCTTTGCCTTAAGCCGCTCGACTTCCACTCGATCACGCTCGATAGTGGAAATATCCCCCGCTTCCTCTCTTAACCGAGTCGCGACAGCAATGCGGTCAAACGTCGCCATATTCGACTGAGCGACCTCAAGACTCTTTTGCGCCATCAGAAATTCATAAAACGCATGACGGACCTGATTTAACAAGACTCTCAAGACATCTTTGAAATCAGCTTCCACAGCTTCGCGGCCAAACCGGGCACTCTCCATCCTAAGGGCACGTTTGCCAGCCGTGATAATCGTCTGCGTCAGAAAAACGTTGTACCCGAGGCCCTGATTTCCGATGCTGACCGGCCGCCCGAAGACACCATTCAATTCATTAAGCCCAAAGGACAATATCGGATTTGGGACGGCCGAGGAAATCCACTCCACGGCCTCAGCCCGATCGATTTGATACTGAGCCGCGATTAAATCAATGTTCCGTTCAAAAAAGAGAGCAACCGCCTGACGCTCAGATAACACGCTGCCCACGGATACCCCCTTTTCAGGATGGGCAGGGGCAATCACCAACATCAGGGCGAACAACCATGCTGGGCGAGACCGAATGCTCAACATAGGAAAATTCTTGATGAGACCCTTTTGATTCATCTGGGAATCTTACATTGCCATAACCAACGCTCAAACTCGTCCATTCGACAAAGAGCCATTATCGACAAAGCTGGTGCATAGCCACCAATTATTGGTTCATATAAACCAGTCGCCTGTCTCTCAAAACACTCAGCGGCCACTCTCAGCCAATATCTGTCAGCCCACAAGAGCCAACAACCGTCTCAAGCAGCCAAACCCTCTCGCAGGCACGCATCATGCATGCCAAAGGAAGATTACAGCACCCCTGACATCATGAGCACCCATAACGAGAACGGATTTCATCATTCGGGCTTTGATCCTGACGAGGCCATCAATCGCATCGCGCACTGGCTTCCCACACAAAATCCCCTTAAAGATTTCGTTCATCACAATACGCTTCACGCCGTTCAGAACCGATCGTTCCCTGACGCCATCGCCATAGCATCTCGGATCTATGGGGCCAAAAGCTCATTGCCTGTTCGCTATTTCCAAGAACGAAAAGCCTCTGGTCGCATCTACGATTTCGCGCTTGATAAAGCGGTCGATGCGCTCACCCAAACGGAGAGCGAAAAAGAGGCGCTATTCAACGCCATGCTGGAGGCAAATCCGGAGTCCCATTACCCGCCACCCTCACTGGCACATAACGGCATAAGACAAAAATGGCTGACGAAGCTTGCGCTCAATCTAGACGCGATAGTACACCCCGTTCTGTTTCGCCTGATCAGCAACTTCCTAGACCAGGGCATCAGCCACTGGCCCATCGCAAATCCCGATGAAAGTCTTTGGGAATGCGTTGTGCGATTGGTCCACGACACATTTATTCCGCTTTATCCGCTGAACGAACCCGAAGCCCGGGAATGGCTCCTCAAAACCCCAGAGGAAGCCATCCTTCACTGTCTTCAGCGACTAGTCGGAGATGAAACCCTTTACGGCACCTATCTCCTTGAAATGAGCCTCGCACATCCCGGCTGGTCAGGAATGGTTCGTATCATTGAGCGCCAGCCTGATGCACTACTCTTCAAAAGAAGAGTCAACCTCAAGGAATTCATGGCCGTCGAACTCATGATGCAACTGGCCGTCATGAACATGAAGCGTGGCCCGAACTTCAGGCCACTGGCCCTTACTCCGCCCATCGGAGACTTTGATTCCTTTGCCCATGCACTGACCCCCCCAGCCATTCCTATCCACGTTCGCGCCTGGCAGGAATCCATGGAGTTTTCGCTCTATGCAGAACTGCTGGCTGCCATAAGGGATCAGGACGAAATCCCACCCCAGGAAATACCACCACAAATTCAAGCCCTCTTCTGCATCGACGATCGCGAATGCTCTATCCGAAGACACATCGAAGAAGTAAATCCAGACATTGAGACCTTTGGAGCCGCCGGTTTCTTTGGAATCGAATTCCTCTATAAGGGCATTAACGACCTTTACCCCGTCGCCCAGTGCCCGGTCATCATTTCACCCGAACACCTTGTTATTGAAAAACCACTCAATGAGGAAGGACGGACACCGATTCAAGGCAAACGGGCCTTCAAGGCTGGAAAACCGTTCAAAAATTGGGTAACGACCCAAACCATTGGCCTCACTTATGCCGTGCGCCTGGCCTTGGATGTGTTTACCCCGGGAACCTATGTACCCGCCCCGCTACGACGGCAAAAAGCCTCCGGCCCGACAAAACTGCATCTATTAAGAGAGTCCGAATCAAGAACGCCCGAAGGCAAACTCTTGGGATTCACCCATGAGGAGATGGCCGACCGACTTGAGCGACTGTTCGTGAACATCGGATTGACCGAGCGATTTGCTCGACGGGTTGTGGTAGTGGCGCATGGCGCGTCAAGCAGCAACAACCCCCACTTTGCTGCCTATGACTGTGGTGCGTGTTCAGGAAAACCCGGAGCCCCCAACGCCCGCGCGTTCGCCGCCATGGCGAATGATCCCAGCGTTAGAGCCCTTTTGACTCAACGCGGCATCACAATTCCTTCGGAAACCCGATTCATTCCGGCACTGCACAACACCACCCGCGACGAGATTGAGTACTACGATTTGGGTGATGAACAGAGTGAGCCATCGGAAGAGTTTTCGGTCTTTCGAGACGCCATGAAAGAAGCCTTGCTCCGCAATGCGCACGAGCGATGCCGTTGGTTTGAACTCGGACCTGCCGCTGGAAAACCGAAAGCCGCGGCTGAGCACGTCAAACTGCGTGCTTCCTCGATCTTTGAACCCAGACCCGAACTCAATCATTCGAACAATCTCTACTGCATCGTCGGGCAGCGTTCATTAACCCGCCGATTATTCATGGATCGTCGCGCTTTCCTTCACTCTTACGACCCATCAAAGGATCCTGAGGGCGAAATTCTGGCTCGCGTCCTCTCTCAGGTTATTCCAGTCTGCGGCGGCATTAACCTCGAATACTATTTTTCGAGCGTCGACAACTCCATCTATGGCGCAGGAACAAAGCTTCCACACAATGTCGTTGGATTGCTGGGCGTTGCAAACGGCGTAGAGGGCGACCTTCGGACGGGACTTCCCTCTCAAATGATCGAAGTCCATGAACCCGCTCGACTTCTCATCGCCGTCGAACAAACCACAGCCATCATTGACCAGGCCCTGAAACAAATTGGTCCATTGAAAGAATGGCTTGATCACCAGTGGGTCAGGCTGGTAGCTGTAAACCCGTCTAATCGACACCCCCTGCTCCTGACCGCCTCCGGCTGGGAGGATTTCGGCATCCCCGAGAACTTCGATACCCCACGAAAAGAATCTTCACGTGCCGTTTACGAAGGTCAGGACAAGACCATCCGCGTCCACATCATCGATCCGGTGCCAAAATGAAACATCTGCTGATCGCCTGTCTTTTGACGCCTCTTGCAACTTTTCTGGCCATTCTCCTTTTCGGCCAACGCGAAAAGGCAATTGCCGTTATCAGTCGTGTGGGCAGCTTCGCGATGGGGCTAGCGATCCTGGGACTTCTGGGCCAGTGGGCACATCTCGGCTTTCCCAAGGTCGAATTGAACTGGTTCACCCTCTATCAGCAGGAGGAATATCACTTTTCTCTGGTTTTCTTCTTTGATCAGATCGGGGCCGCATACCTTGCTTGCACATGGCTTATTTTTGCGGTCATCGTTAAATACTGCAGGTATTACCTGCATCGCGAACCCGGATACAAACGCTTCTTCCTGACCATTTTCGCGTTCATATTCGGTTTGAATCTCGTCATCCTGTCCGGTGAACTCGATATGCTGTTCGCTGGATGGGAAGTTGTGGGCATTGCGTCTTTCCTTCTGATTGCTTTTTATCGTCACCGCCTGCAACCCATTCGCAACGCGCTAAGGGCGTATAGCATCTACCGTATCTGCGACATCGGATTATTGCTTGCCACCCTACTGATTGATCTCATGCTCCCTGAAAGCCGGCATTTCAGCCATCTTTCGCAGGGCCTTGATGCGACGACCCTGACCGTAGGCGATCCGGCACTTTTTGGGCTTTCACTGCTTCTTATTCTGGCGTGCATGGGAAAATCGGCACAGTTTCCATTCTGCTTTTGGATCCCGCGCGCCATGGAGGGACCGACCCCCTCAAGCGCCATCTTCTATGGCGCCTTATCCGTTCACCTCGGCGTATTCCTTCTTCTCAGGACGGAGGCCATATGGGGATTTGAGATCCTGTCTCGCCTGATTGTTTTCAGCATCGGTGTGATCACAGCCATCGTAGCCTCGACCGCCGAACAGACTCAATCCAACGTGAAAGGTCGCATTGCCTATGCCTCGATTACCCAGGTCGGGTTCATGTTCATGGAGCTTGCCCTCGGCTTTGGAAGCTTTGTTCTCCTCCACATGGTCGGCAACGCCTTCACCCGCTGCTATCAACTCCTGATTTCACCATCGATCGTGACGCACCTGCTACGCGTTGAAGGAGAAACGGATGCAGTTTTGGACCTTCAGCAATTAGGCCTTGCACAGTCACTACCCAGAACGGTCAGAGGCACCCTTCCCCTCACATTTCGCAATACGATTCAGGTGCTCTCTCTTCAGGAATTCAACCTTGAACTCTGGGTCCGACATCTGCTTTGGGACTCGTTCAAGATCCTCGGCACGCGCCTCTCAAAAACCAAAAAAAACACACTCATCGTCATGACGGTGTTGGCCAGCGTAACTGGCCTGCTGATTCATTCCTACAGCCAATATCTCAGCACTTATCTTGCCGTGCTTGCGATCTTGCTCATGTCCGCCTTGTCACTTTTGGGATTTGCACATAACCGCTATCCGGGAACCACCTGGAATTACCTTGCGAGCAGCAACGTCACTGCCGGGATTGCCGCTGCCCTGATTGCAGGCACACATTGGTGGTATGTCATGCCGTTTCTCGGCAGCCTGATTCCTTTCTGGCTTATCGGCCGCATCACCATCCAGTGGATGGAACGATCCAATGACTTTCTAGACATGCCTTTCATGTACCGCGCCATGGACGAGAGGCATCCTCTAGCGGCGCTTATCCTTTTTCTCTGTTTTTTGGGCATGGTGGGATTCCCTCTATGGCCGTCCTTCATTGGCCAAGATCTTGTCATCTACCATTTGAGTTCCGAACACCCTTGGATGGCTCCCCTTGTCGTTCTAAGCTTGGTACTTAATGGCATTTCGGCCGCAGGAACATACATGAGGATGTGCGCTGGACGTCCCGTTGAGGTCAGAACTCAAGAGCCAAACCCTTGATAATCCACCCCGTTAACGCCTGATAGAGCCATAAAAGATCATGTCCGAAACACTCCTCATCATTGAAGACGAAACGCTTCTGGGGCAGGAACTCAGTCGCTATTTTCGCAACCGGGAATGGGATGTTGTATTGGCAAATAGCCTTGAGGACGCTGAAAGGTTCCTCAAAGATCAGGGCATCGAGCCCATCGTGATTCTCTCAGACATGAACCTTCCCGATGGAAATGCCCTGGACTTCATGGAAAAGATCAAGGGGCAGTTGACGCATTGCGAATGGCTTTTTCTGACAGGCTATGGCGCCATCGAGGATTCTGTTCGCGCACTTCGTCTCGGTGCGTATGAGTTCCTCGAAAAACCCTGCGAAATGGATCGACTTGAGCTCGCCATTTCTAGCGCGAAACGCGCGGGAACAGCTCAACGGCGCCTTTTAGACCAAGCCCAAGCCGGGTCTCGGCGCTATTCACCCGCCGCATACGCTGGCTCCAGCCCAAAAAGCAGGGAAATCAGGGAGATGCTGACCCGCCTGACGCGGGTTCCGTTCAGCGCCATCGTGATTGGTGGGGAAACGGGGACCGGCAAAGGTCTGATCGCCCGAATTCTTCATCATGCGGGATCCAGAGGGGGAAATCCCCTTATTGAACTCAATTGCGCAGCACTCCCTCGCGACCTGATGGAATCGGAGCTTTTTGGGCATGAAGCCGGGTCTTTTACAGGTGCGGCCGGACGTCATCGGGGATTATTGGAACAGGCTGATCATGGCACCCTTTTTCTCGATGAAATCGGGGAAATGCCCCTTGACCTTCAATCAAAGCTACTGAAAGCCATTGAAGATCGGAAATTTCGTCGGTTAGGTTCAGAGCGCGAAATCAGCGTCGATGTCCAAATCCTGGCCGCAAGTCACCGCGACCTTGAGATGATGGTCCGCGAAGGAACGTTTCGGAGCGACCTTTATCATCGACTCAGTGTCTTCCGGCTTGATCTTCCTGCCCTTCGGGAAATCAAGGAGGATCTCGAAGAACTGGTTCCTATTTTCATCGCTGAACTGAATGCCAAGGCAGGCAAACACGTCAAAAACATTCCGGACCGCGTCTGGACCGAGTTGCGAGCCTATGACTGGCCCGGCAACACACGTGAGCTTCGAAATGTTATGGAACGCTGCGTCCTTCTTTCAGAAGGACCCGTCTTTCCCGAGCAATGGCTGCAACTCTCCTGTGCCCCTTCGTCCCGGGAGAGCGCGATAGGCATGACCGAAAAGGGGCTTTACATTCCCTTGGATGGCAGCATGGATTTGGATGACATGGACCGATACATCATCGAAACAACGCTGAATGCCCACAATGGCAACGTGACAGCCGCCGCAAGAGCGCTCGGAACCACGCGGGAAACGCTTCGCTACCGGGTGAGAAAATATGGGCTGAAGGAGTCAGCCTAGATATTTTCCAATACCTTGAATCGTGTCCGCGCCTTCTTCCTTGGGATAGAATGCGCGTGACCGGATCGTGGCACACTCATTCGACCCTAAAGGATTTCAACATGACCGATACCCACAGACTCTCGCGACTTTTCGCCGCTGGCGTTTTTCTTTCCTCTTTTCTCCTCTTCGGTTGCGCGCAGACGCCAAAGGCTCTGACGCCCGTGAGCGCCAATGATCCTGAAATGAAAGCGCTGGATGCGGATCGCGCAAAGTACCGGGAGAAAAAAGTTGCCCTGATTGAGAAAGCCCTTAACCTCAGCGCTTCAGAACATGACCCCTTCTGGAAGGAGTACTACGCCTACGAGGCTGAGCTCAAGAAAATCTACGATGAGCGCTACAGCATCATTCGGGATTATGCGGCCAACTACGAAAACATGAACAATGACATTGCGGACAATCTGGCATTGCGTTCACTCAAAATTCGCGAAGACAGAAACGATCTCTGGCGCAAGTATTACAACCGGATCAAAAAGGCAACGTCCTCGATCATTGCCGGCCAGTTCCTTCAGATTGAGAATGAGCTGAACTTGCTTTCGGATCTGAAGATCAGCACCGAAACCCCCATTCTTCCCCGTGAAACAGCGGCTCAGGAAGAAAAGAAGAAATAATCCCGATCGAGTGCCTCAAGGGGGGCTATTGAAATTCCCCCCCTGAGACCCAGCGGCTCAGGATCGCCCTCTCCTCCTGATACAATTCTCGCCCCGGGGACAATCCAGTCGGGTCCATTCGACGTCCCGCTCACTTGGAATCAGTCAGCATCTTGCCCTCAAAGGAGCGTCGCGAATGCCATTAATCCTTTCCGATCCGGCTTTCTGGCTTGATCTTGGCCAGATCATGCTGGTCAATATCGTCCTTTCGGGCGACAACGCTGTAGTGATCGCACTTGCTGCACGCTCTCTCCCCGTTTCTGACCGAAAACGAGCCATTATTTTTGGCTCCCTTGCGGCGATTGTGCTCCGCATCGGACTGACGTTTGCCGCCCTTGAGCTTCTTGAGCTCCAATTCCTCAAGCTTTTTGGAAGCCTCCTCCTTCTGTGGATCGCGGTGAAACTCCTCTCACCCGAGGAAGCCGATGATGACCAGGTTCGCCCCCACAACTCACTGTTCGCAGCGATTCGCACGATTTTGGTTGCTGACATCGTCATGAGTCTGGACAACGTACTGGCCGTGGCTGCGGCCGCTGGCGGAAATCAAACCATGCTGATCATAGGTCTTGGCATCAGTATCCCGATCGTGATCTTCGGAAGCGCACTGATTCTTTCACTCATGGAACGCTATCCCCTGATCATTCAGTTAGGGGCAGCCATGCTTGGTTTTGTAGCCGGCGAAATGATGACGACAGAGCCTGCACTCCGGGGTGTCGATATTTTCAGCCCAGACGCAGCCACCCATCAGTTCCTTCCCATCCTGTTTGCAGCGATTGTTCTGCTCATTGGAAGATTAAAAGTTCGGGCTCACGCAGAGGAAAATCAGTCCTTGGTGGATCTTGTCCCAAAAAAGAAAAGCCGGGCATCCGGATCCAAAAAGAAAAAGACCCGAACAAAAGAACGCTGAGCCACCCGAGGGCGCATCCATGCTGAAATTACTCGTACCGGTTGAAGAAAGTGACGTTCGTCAGGAGATGATCGGATCCCTCATCCTTTGGCTAAATCGTCTAGAGACTCCGTTTCACATTGATCTCATCAACGTTCAACCAGCCCTCCATGGCGATGTCGGGTTGTTCGTCAGACACAATGAAATTGAGGGTTTTCAACGCGAAGAGGGCCTTAAAGCCCTCAATGGCACCATGAAGCAACTCCAGCAGGAGGGAATCCCATGCGATCATCACATTTTCGTCGGGGACGCGGCCGTAGTGATTGCAGAATTTTCCCGCCAGAATGACATTCACCAGATCGTCATTGGATACCGTCCCGCCGGAACATTAGAAACGCTCTTGGGTGGTTCCTTGACATCCAAAGTCATGCAACTGACAAATATCCCGGTGATGCTGATCAAGTGACATACGAACTCAATGCGCATCCTGCCTCGCCGTGGCATCCCAGAGACTTGAGCCTTTTTCTGGATACCCGGATAGCGGAAGATTACATTGACGTTCGTTACACCCTGAGTGGCGCGATTGAACAGGTTCACGTCCCGAAGCCTGCAGAGCACCCTTCGAGGAAAGATGAACTCTGGTTGGAAACTTGCTTCGAGTTATTTCTCCGCCTGAAAGGTTCGACAACGCCTTATCTTGAATTCAATTTTTCGCCCTCTGGCGACTACGCTTTATACTTTTTCTCTGGATACAGGGAAGGCATGACGCGCCCCCTCACGACTTGGATTCCTGCAATCTCCGTAGATACGGGAGAGAGCGGCTTGATACTTTCGACGCGTATTCCGGTGAACGTCACGGAAAGCCTCCTAGGAGATCTCGACGGCCTTGGTCTTGAAGCCGGGCTGTGTAGCGTATTGAAAGCACACGATGGATCCTATGCGTTCCTTGCAGCTCATCACTCCTCAGAAAAGCCAGACTTTCATCATCCCGAAAGTTTTTTGCGATTTTGACCCCAGAATTGTCTCCCGTTGCCATGAATTTCGGAATTGACCAACTCCTTGCATCCTCCCCTGACCTTCAAAAACTCGCGGGAAAGAGAGTCGCGCTTTTGGCTCATCCAGCCTCGATCACGGACGACTTCACACACTCACTTGATGCTTTAGCGGAGTCTCCAGATATTCATTTGGCGGCTGCTTTCGGTCCCCAGCACGGCCTGAGAGGAGACAAGCAGGACAACATGGTCGAATCTGAAAATTATCAAGATCCGACCTATGGCATCCCCGTCTTCAGCCTCTATGGCGACGTGCGTCGGCCTACCCCGTCAATGATGGATCATTTTGACATCATCTTGATCGATCTCCAGGATCTTGGCTGCCGAATCTACACCTTCATCACGACACTCCTTTATGTGCTTGAAGAGGCGGGAAAGACAGGGAAATCCGTTTGGGTCTTGGATCGCCCTAACCCTGTAGGCCGCCCTGTCGAAGGTCTGACTCTCAGGGAAGGCTGGGAAAGCTTCGTTGGCGCCGGCCCGATTCCGATGCGTCATGGCCTCACGTTGGGAGAACTTGGCGCTTGGTTTATTCATCACTTCAGGCTTGATGTTGATTACCGCGTGATCCCCATAAACCAATGGAGTCCGGAGCTAGGACCCGGGTTTGGTTGGCCGATAGGTGAACGTTCCTGGATCAATCCCAGCCCTAACGCACCTAACCTTTGGATGGCTAGGGCCTACGCGGGTACCGTAATGCTGGAGGGCTGCACGCTTTCGGAGGGACGGGGAACCACGAGGTCTCTGGAGGTATTCGGTGCACCAGATCTGGATCCAACACGACTCCTTGAAGAAATGGAAAGCTTGGCACCGCAGTGGATGCAAGGCTGTCGCCTAAGACCCTGTTGGTTTGAACCCACCTTTCACAAGCACTCGGGCAAGCTTTGTGCGGGGATACAGATCCACACGGACGATCGGGCCTACGATCATCAATTGTTCAAACCATGGCGCCTTCAGGCCCTGGCATTCAAAGCCATCAGAAACCTTTATCCTGACTATCCCCTTTGGCGGGACTTTGGTTATGAATACGAATTCACCCGTCTGGCCATCGACCTCATCAATGGGAGCTCCCTCCTCAGGGAGTGGGTCGACAATACTGAGTCGGAGGCAGGCGATCTGGATGCCTTGGCCAAGAGAGATGAGAAGATGTGGGAGGAAGAGAGACGTCCCTTCCTCCTCTACTAGTTGAGGCGAGAAGCTAAAAGAAGCGCGCCATCATATAGAAGGCAACACCGGGGAGAAGGGTGGGTGGACCCCACCAGGTTCCAAGGACCGTTCCGATCACACCGATCGCAATAATCACAACCCCCACTGCAGAGAACTTCCCACTCCATCTTCGGATGGGAGGTATTGAATCCAACAGAGCAGCACCGCAGGACGCACAATGCGGGGTTTTTGCCGGATTCTCATACCGGCATGCAGGACACGTACTACTCGCCATCGATTCTCCTCCCAACGTTCAAAAGGACAGTAAACCCACTGGGGGATTGACCCTTAGTTGAGGTCATCGTTCCGCCAGTACTTCGCACCCGTCAGACTCAGGCCGATGAGCGCTCCTTCTTCGGTCATCTGGAAGACATGGATGCCAGGTGCCACATCGTAGCCAAAATCCGCAGAGCCGCCATCGGTCTTGCTTTTTGCAGCAGCTGCCGCGCGCGCACCGAATTCCCAACCGCTATTAATGAAGTCGTTAAGAACCTGTCGGTTCTCGAACACGAACACCAATCGGAAATTGGTATACCCAAAACCCAATCCGGGCTGCAGTTCAAACATTTTCATGTAAGTTCTGCGACCAGATGCGTTCTCGTATACGAGACCGTTCCCATGATCAAGACCGCCGAACAAGACTTTTCCACCTGAGATGTCGAAGACCCCATAGCCGGCGGCTTTCTTGATCTGCTTTCGTGCCTCTGGATCCTTGCTATAGAGCTTGGTCAGCGTATCCGCCTCCATCCCCTGAAGTGCCTTTCGCTGCTGAGCTACACTCCCATCCAGCTTGACGCCACAGGCCGAAAGAGCCAAAAGAAAAATCATTCCGAGAGCAAATCGCATAGAACGTCTCCTGTAAAAGTTGGGGCATTTTCACTAATCACGCCCCATCTTGGCAATATCAGAGAAAGGGTTACTCTCATTTGACACTGTATCTCCCGAATGATCCCTTGAGGACCCTGATTTCGAGGAAGAAAATGAAGGGTGTGTACCCATCATTCAGGAGGCCCATCGTGAGTCTTGAGCGAAAGTTTCTAAAAACAAAACCGGTTTGCAAGGTCAAGTTCAGCGTTTCTGGAGGCCCTTTTGACCAAGCCAAGAAGGTGAGTCTGGTCGGGGACTTTAACGCTTGGTCAATTGATCAATTACCTCTCAAACGCACCAAGGATGGGGCTTGGACTGTTTCTCATGATTTCAGGAAAGATCAGGAATATCAATTCCGCTACGTCATAGACGGACATCAATGGATCAATGAGCCCGAAGCCGACCGATTCATTTTCAACGGCATTGATGCCGAAAACTCCGTGTTGACACTCTAAATCACAGACCGGCGCGGAAACATTCCTCCGCGCCGATTCCACTCAGAATTTCACTGTAAAGCCCCCAAGACCATTGAACCCCAATGCCCCGTAGCCCCAGACCATCTGGTATTGCTTGTTCAGAAGGTTATCCATCCGAGCAAACAGCGTAACGTGCTGATTCAGTTCATAGTTGCTCGAAACATTGACAAGAACATAGCCCGGAACCTGCGTGATGGCACCCGCGGTGTCGTAAGAACTCCTTGATCCGTAGGCCAGAATATTCAAACGTACCGTGGCCTCTGGCAGAAATCGGTAATCCACATCGAAGTTACCCTTGTTCTTGGGCCTTAACAGAAGTGGCTGCGTACCTTGAAGTGGATTGGATGAATCTTTGTGCCCGAAGGTTTCATCGTAGGTATAGTTGATTCTGAATGACAATTCAGAAATCGGCTTGTACTCGGCGAAGGTTTCAACACCGCGCGCAATCGCCGTGCCGATATTTGAAAGCGATCCCAATCCCCCGTTTGCGCTGGGATTCCACTGGATCAGGTTGTTGTAATTATTGTCAAAATAAACAACGCCCGCGGTCGCCTTCCTATCAAGAAAATCCTGCTCAATCCCCGCATCCCAATCGATACTGGTTTCAGGCATCAGATTCGGGTTGCCATAGCACTGCTTGCTGATTTCACACAGAGACGGTGCGCGAAATGCTGTGCCAATATTGGCCTTGATTCGACTTGAGGTTTCGGGAACGGCTATGACCTGATTGAATTTCCAAGTTGAATGACTTCCATAGATGGAGTTGCTGTCGATTCGAGCGCCTGCTGTTGTATGGAACCGCTCAAGCCAGTCGAGATCATTCTGGATGTAATAGCCTCCGTTATTCATCGAGTTGTTGTAACTGCTGCTGGCGGTTCCCAATCCACTCTCACTGTAAAGAGAGTCAAAACGGCCTTCGGCTCCGATCAGCAAGGTTTCATTCTCATTGAAATGGAGAAAGTTCAACCACTCCACCTTGGTTTCCTCCCCGTTGTTCGTCCCCGGAGGCGTCCAGTTGGGTGAAATGGTCTTGGATGTGTAATAGGTCTGACGGTCACTCATCGTGAAGTTCACACCGAACCGTTGTTCCCAGAATCGATCAAACAGAAACCATCGGCCTTGACCGCGCGTGTAGAGCTGATTGGCATTATTGAAGTAAAAGCGGTTATCGCACGGCACAAACTGACCGTTCCAGGATTTGTAACCAAATCCTCCGCAGTTATCCATGCCGGCGCCCGCCTGGTTGTAGCGGGTACTCCAATCCAGGTCGAGGTCCTCCGTAACCTTATAGTTGAAACGGCTTTGGAACGTCGTGTTCTGATAAGGATCTCTCTCCAGATTCCCCATCGACTGAGCCGCCGCTGATACCGAGAGGTTGCTGAAATGGCTGGCATCGACGGAATAGTTCAAATTATCGACTTCACCGGAAACGCGACCACCGACTTTCCATGTGTCGTAGTTACCCCCCTCGGCAAGACCAGAGTAGGACGCTGGGCCTTTTCCATGCTTGGTGATAATGTGAATGACGCCCCCCATGGCGTCTGCGCCCCACATAGAACTCGCTGCACCTCTCAGAATTTCGATCCGTTCAATGTCATCTACTTGAAGATTCGCAAAGTCGAAGGAATTATTCGGATTACCCGGGTCATTCATTCGAATGTTGTCGATCATGACCAGGGTCTGATTTGAATTCGATCCGCGAGTGAATACGGATGTTTGTTGGCCCGTACCTCCGTTGCTGATGACGTCAAGTCCTGGAACCGTCCTGAGAATATCACCCACGAAATTGATGCGGCGCGCCTTGATCTCTTCGCCGGTGATCACGGTGACCGTATTGGCGATCTGATCTTCCTTGACATTGGTTCGGGTGGCCGTGACGACCACAGGATCTAGGGTATCGGTCGAATCGCTTTCAGCGAGAACCCAAAACGGAAGGAGGGAAAAAATGAAAATCGGGACAATTCTTTTCATGCTTGTGCTCGAAACCAGCCGCAGCAACACCCGCAAACGGCAGTGATAAAGACCGAGCAATGAAAAGATAGGAAGACTTGACCCGCAGCCAGAGAAGAAATATCAGCAAGGGGCAAACCCGCCCATCGCCCACCGCAACGGCTGTATTTATCGAGGCCGGTATCCGGGCTCGCGAGCAACCACCTGATGGGTTCAAGGTACCGCCTTCCCATGCCTTGGAGCACAGTGGCCTATCGATACCCGTTGACTCGCCTACCGTTGCGGGGGCAGCACTGGCATAGGTTCGCCATCAAAGCAACCTGAACCAGTTTCCCGTTTAACCCGTGACACAAAAATAGCCTCACAGGCACCTCGACTAGCCGTGCATTGTCGGCTGAGCCAACCTTTTTTTCAACCCGCGTCACCTTGATCAAGCGGCCTAAAGTTAAGCCCGATCAAAACTGTAACCGCTTCTGGGCTTATAATCGGCTGCCCTGATGCGCTAGCCAACGTTAGCTTTCCGATGAAAGCAAAGTGGCCGCACAGGTCATTACAGTCAATGCTAGTAAGGAAATGCCATGCTTGGTGAACACCACGATCTTGCCCACGAGTTGCCTGAGTTCAAGGATAAGATCCACGAACTCAAAGTCTCCGACCGCCACTTCGCAAAACTTTTCGATGAGTACGATGCACTCGATCATCAGATTCGTCGTTGCGAGGCCGAAATTGAAGTGCACGCAGACGACTATGTCGAAGGACTGAAAAAGAAGCGGCTTGCACTGAAGGACGAACTCTTCGAAATTCTGAAAAAGAACAGCTGATCGTCGCTCCAGTCTCTGCGCAATCAGCCTCCCAAGATCACCCCAGCGGACCAGACAATCTGGCCGAGCTTGGGGTGATGTAAGGGGCAAATCCATCACCTATAGCGGGAACTCCTGGGAATGATCAAAACTAGATCATCTGGAGCCAGGCCGTCAGACCTCTCTCTTTTCCGTGAAAGCCCTCGCGCACTTTCACCCCAGCTTTCTTTGGTTGGGGGCCAGAAGAACCTTCGCAAGATTCAAACCATCGACTGAGAACATCGACCATACCTGAGATCAGGGTAATGATCTGGAGACCCTCTTAAAATGAACGTCACCGAACTCCCTCATCGAAACCGCTGGCTTATAGCCATCTCTGCCGTTGGTATCCACATCTGTATTGGTTCCGTCTACGCTTGGAGCGTTTTCTCCAAACCACTTCAGGCCGCCTTTGGCTGGAGCCTCAAGGAGGCCAACTTCACATTTGGCTTTGCCATCTTCACCTTGGGGATCTCGGCAGCCCTGATGGGGCACGTTGTCGAACGAAAGGGCCCAAGGTTCAGCGGTTTGATTGCCACCTTCTTCTGGACAATTGGACTGGCAGGCTCGGGATTCGCAGTATCTGACAACCCGGCGATTTCAGAGTTTCGCCTCCCCCTCCTCTACCTTTCCTATGGATTCTTAGGAGGGATTGGCCTCGGAACTGGGTACGTCACGCCGGTATCCACCTTGATCAAGTGGTTCCCTGATCGCCGAGGAATGGCAACAGGCCTCGCCATCATGGGCTTTGGATTTGCTTCTTTTCTCGGCGCACCCATCATCAACGAACTCATAGGGAAAATCGGCCTTTCTCAGACCTTCTATGCGCTATCTGGCGTCTACCTTGTCGTGATGTCGGGATCAGCTCTGTATTTGACTCCGCCACCCAAAGGCTGGATCCCTGCAAAAGCTGCTAAAAAGAAATCTTCAAGCGCGCGTTCACACGCAGATTTAATGCCCATGAACGCAAACGAGGCTGTTCGAACACTGCCTTTTTATGGTCTATGGATCATGATGTTCATCAACATCAGCTGCGGCATTGCCGTCATATCTGTGGCATCGCCGATGATTCAAGAAATGACTGGCACGTCTTCTCTGGTGGCTGCGGGGATCGTTGGATTAAACGGGCTCTTCAACGGTTCGGGCCGCATAGGATGGGCTATGGTTTCGGATTGGATCGGACGTCCCATAACATTTGTGACGTTTTTTGTGCTTCAAGTCATATGCTTTGCCAGCCTGCCCCACGTCGATGACGTTCTGACTTTTCAGGTCATCGTGTACGTGGTGATGACCTGCTATGGTGGCGGCTTTGCAACGCTACCTGCGTACATCGGCGACCTCTTTGGAACTCGTCAAGTCAGCGCTATCCATGGATACGTTCTTACTGCATGGGCACTTGCCGGCATATCAGGCTCATCAGTGATTGCCGCTATTCGGGATGCAACCGGCAGCTATGATGAGACCTTGCACGTTTTCTCGTCCATCTTTCTTGGAGCCTTAAGCGTCTCCATCGTCATGATGGTATTCGTACATAGAAAGAGGCGGCAACTCCACGCTCAGGAAGCCTGAAGCTCGCGCTCGATGTTGCCGCAGTTACAAATAGACAAAAAATTCGGCGTCATGAATATTCAATGGCTAGATGAGCCATAGGCCATCCACGGGAGATTCAGACCGCTCTGAATGGTTCGAGCCCAAACCCCCTCCATGACTCACCCGTCTTTGCCGCATGTGCGAATCAGCGCCCATCCCTTGACCCTTGGTAAAGGGTTGAGGCCATCACCCCAGTCTTCCACCACGATTTATCGTTACTGGGCTGTCCCCTATTCAAAAAACCATCCCTTCGAAAAAAAGCGTCGGCGCTCTGTTCAGCTTTTTTTCGTTCATCACGCATGACATGGATTGTTGCAACTACGATCAGAATCATACTAGCAACGATAATTCCCACCACAATCAGACTAATTATTTCCATGATCAACTCCATGGTTTGCCCTTTCGTGGTTAACAATGCGCCCTTATCGGAAAAATTACAGCCACCTAAGACAGGCCAGACTGTTTCCTCTCCATCCATAAAGTGGGCTTATAAATAGGATAAGGAATCGGGCGACAGATCAAAGAAACCAAGAGACATCGCCCAGGAGGAGGCGGGACCAAAGAATCTTGGAGGATGGGCCCGGGCTAAGATAGAGCTTTCATTATCAACGCCTGAGAAGGGATTTTCACCCCCAAACAGCGCTCTAAACGGATAGGCCAACCCACCTACTGAAGGGAGTAGCTACTGCAGCCTTGAGACACTGATGCCTAAGCAGGGATAATATCGGCACTTTATTGCAATCCTCTGCTCAACTTACCCTGCTCAATCACAGGAAATTACTAATGAGAAATTATCGTGCGCAGAAATTACTAGGCACAGTGCTCGCAGTTTTCTTGCTAGCAGGATGCCAAACAAATCAGCCAACGCCAGCGGACAAGATCACGCCGCTCTATACTGCGCCCGCAGAGTTTTCCAATTCCAGTTGCACAGAATTAAAAGAAACGCTCGCAGAGATTAATTCCCGGGAACCTGGGTTGGTGAATGCCCAAACTGAGCGTCGTAACTGGAGTGTCTGGAAGTCTTTCTGGTGGAACGGCGTGGGCGATGGAGATAATTCCATTGCACAAGACATTGCCAAAATAAGGGGGCAGCGAGAAGCAATTCAAAAAGTCTTATCCAAAAAAAGTTGCCCCTAAGCGCATAGCTTGAACGGACACTGCCAGACTTGATCACGTGGGCGAGAAGATACAAACGGCGTTGCGCCAGAATGTGTGTCGTGGGTTTGTGTTTTGGAATTGCAGCACCTGATTCGATTTCAGAAGTGCTGCAATTTTGCTTTCAGATGGCGGAATTGGAACAGCGTCGATTTTTTGGACGCTTCTAACACCTTGAGCTTTTAATGTTTCTCCGTGATAACCTTAAGATTGAGATTCAACATAGGGGGAAGTATGAAGAAGTCACTCATTACAGCAGGGTTAGTTGCAGCAAGTATTAACGCTTACGCAGCATGCCCATCAAACCTTAATGGCACTTGGGTCGCGTCGGCCACAAAGATAAATACAGCCCAAGTAACACAAACAACTGCATTCAAGGTTCTGGTTGGCACAATCTCCGGAAACCAAATCACCATTAGCAATGTATTTACGGCAGACGGGTCTGGTCCCACGGCAACTAATGGCCCATTCCCGGCACTTACCTTCAATCTAGATAAAACCACCTGCACATTCTCTACCACTGATGGGTCAGGAATTTTCGGCGCTGTGAGTAATGGTGGCAAAACGCTACAACTAGTTCAGGGCGAAAATGGACAGGCCCAGACGATGACCTTTAATAAACAGTAGTCCCGTTAAAAAAGCCATTCCACCATCTAACAGCATCAAAACCATCACCGGCTCATCAATGCTCTTAGTTGGTTGGGATGTGTGTGAACTAAGAGTGAATGACCGTCGGGTTGAAACAGACACTCCGCTCAATGCTTTGGTTCATATAAACCAAGCCGTGCTGAAATCCACCCAAAGCCTTGTGCTCAGCGGAAATCATAGTCTGCCAAGGCTCATTACAGGCTTAGCTCAATCTATGGCACGAATTATGGATCGTATTTGATACCCAAATTCCGGGCACCAAAGGCGATACAAATGAATCGTTTACTGCTAATTTTCACTCTTCTGGTCAGCCCTATCGTTCGTGCTGATGCAGATGATATTGCTCAAATATTGGGATTGTTTACCCCAAGGATAGTTGTAGCACCACCGGTCATGGTTGCTCCTCCCCCAGCTCTTTATGTGCCCCCACTGTTAGCGCCGAGCGAAAATTGACCCAGTGGAGGTGCGGCAAAAAACTTGGACTG
>CAYFOC010000011.1:12354-19584 GCA_964344615.1 uncultured Methylococcus sp. | reverse complement strand
TTGTCGTAGGCATTGGGCTGCGGCTCTTTACCAGGACCAAGCAGGTAGAGATAGGCGTAGACAGCGGACTGAAGGTAGATATCAGCTGCCCGCGGTCTGGGATCACCAGCTCGAGGTTCGGTAGGTAATGATTTAGCCCAACTGTAGTTAAGTTCAGCGAGCGCAAAAAGGATATCTCTGCGATCGTCCTTTAGTGCATTGGCGTGCAACTCTTTGAGAGCAAGTGACGGATTTTCTTCATAGAGTGACCGAAGCCCGTAACGTTGCAAAATAGCCAAAGCAGCATTGCTGTTTTCATTGCCGGACAGGGGGCTTCGTGTAGCACTCAGGTAGGCCTTTTCAGGATCGACCTTCTTGATCGCTATGGGAGATGTGCAGGCCAGCAACAAAAGCATCCCAGCCCCGGCACTGCAAAGGCAGAACAGCCTGTGGATTGGGTAACGCCTTAACCTCGGCATAAATAAGGCATGAGGGATATGAGTTCGCATTCAAGGCTGGCGATTTTGACTTGCTCGCTTCCTGGAGAGGATAATAAGGCTGTGCCAACTGTTGGGATAGACAGGGCGTGAAATGTCTCAAGCGGGCGTAGTTTAATGGTAGAACGGGAGCTTCCCAAGCTTTCGGCGTGGGTTCGATTCCCATCGCCCGCTCCATGATGTATCTCTTTTTCGGCCATCTTTAAGGCTCATCAACCCAGTCCAGAGATCGGGTCACAGCCTTTTTCCAACCTCTGTACATACGGGTTGCGTGTTCCTCAGGCATCCGAGGTTCGAAGCGTCGTTCTTCTTGCCACATGCCCTTCAACGCCTCCTGCGTGTTCCAGAAACCAACTGCGAGTCCTGCTGCATAGGCGGCCCCCAGCGCGGTGGTTTCAGTGATGCGTGGTCGAATGACGGACTTTCCGAGGATGTCACTTTGAAATTGCATCAGGGTATCGTTGATCACCATCCCACCATCTACCCGTAATTCGCTGAGGCTGTGTCCCATGTCTTTCGTCATGGCGTCCAGAATATCTCTGGTTTGATAAGCCGTTGCTTCAAGCGTTGCACGCGCGAAGTGCCCTTTGTTTGCATACCGCGTCAGGCCTACGATAACCCCGCGCGCGTCGGTTCTCCAGTAAGGCGCAAAGAGCCCTGAAAACGCGGGAACGATGTATACGCCTCCTGCATCCTCCACAGAAAGCGCCAGCGGCTCGATGTCCGAAGCGCTCTTTATCAGACCGAGGTTATCTCGAAGCCATTGAACAAGGGACCCCGTCACAGCAACCGAGCCTTCAAGCGCATAAACCGGTCGGGCCTTTCCTAACCGATAGGCCACAGTGGTCAAAAGGCCATGTGAGGATGAATGGGGGATGTTTCCCGTGTTGACCAAAAGGAAGCAGCCGGTTCCATAGGTGTTTTTTGCGTCTCCCCGATTGAAGCCTGTTTGACCGAAAAGGGCTGCCTGCTGGTCGCCGAGATCACCCGCGATTGGAATGCCATCGATCTCATCCTTCCCTTCCGCATAAATTTCAGAGGATGAACGGATCTCAGGCAACAAGGCGCGGGGAATAGCCATGATCGACAACAGCTCTTCATCCCAATCCAGGGTTCTGAGATCCATCAGGAGGGTTCTGGACGCGTTTGTTGGATCCGTGACATGAACGCCATGACTCAGATTCCAGATCAGCCAGGTATCGATGGTGCCGAATAATAGTTCGCCCTGTTCTGCGCGACGGCGTGCCCCTGGGACATGATCAAGCATCCAGCTTATCTTGGGGCCCGAGAAGTAAGTGGCGATCGGAAGTCCTGTTTTATCGCGAAAACGGTCCTGACCCTGCTCATGGGACAGCGCCTCACAGTAGGAACTGGTGCGGGTGTCTTGCCACACAATCGCAGGGTGTATGGGTATGCCGGTCAGGCGATCCCAGATGACCGTCGTTTCCCGCTGATTCGTGATGCCGATAGCGGATACATCGCTTTTTTTTATGCCTGCTTCACGGAGTACCTCTCGAATCAGTTCTCGCGTGCGCTCCAGAATCTCAACCGCATCATGCTCAACCCATCCGGGCTGGGGAAAAAATTGCGTGTGCTCGGCTTGGGCCGAATAACAGGGCTTCCCGTCATGATTGAACAGGATGCACCGTGTGCTGGTTGTACCCTGATCAATGGCAAGTACGTACTTTTCCATGGCTTCGCTGATGATTACATCCAATTGCGCAGATTATGCAGGGAAGTCGATAGAATGGCGCATAGCGAATGAATGAGGTCCGCATCGAAGTGAATGCCATTTTGCACGAGCAACTTCCGCTCAAGGATTTTACCGAGAAGGCTTATCTGGATTATTCCATGTATGTCATTCTCGACCGCGCGCTTCCACATATTGCCGATGGCTTGAAACCGGTTCAGCGGCGGATCGTTTTTGCCATGTCGGAGCTTGGCTTAGGTCCTGGCTCCAAATACAAAAAATCTGCAAGAACAGTCGGTGACGTATTGGGCATGTATCACCCTCATGGTGACCAGGCCTGCTACGAGGCGATGGTTCTCATGGCCCAGCCGTTCTCCTATCGCTATCCTCTCATTGACGGGCAGGGTAACTGGGGCTCTCCGGATGATCCCAAGTCCTTTGCGGCGATGCGCTACACCGAGTCGCGGCTGACGCCCTACGCCCAGTCCTTGTTGCAGGAGCTGGGGCAGGGTACTGTCGAGTGGGTTGCCAATTACGACGGTACCAAGGACGAACCCAGACTGCTGCCCGCCCGGCTGCCGAATGTCCTCCTGAATGGAGCGACAGGTATTGCCGTGGGTATGTCGACGGATATCCCTCCTCACAACCTTCGCGAGGTCGTTTCCGCCTGTATTCAGTTGCTCGAGGATCCTGATACGACGCTTGAAGAGCTGGTCGAGATCGTCAAGGGCCCTGATTACACCACCGAGGCGGAAATCATTACGCCACGAGAAGATATTCTCAGGATGTATCGTACCGGCAACGGTTCCATTCGCCTCCGTGCGCGTTGGGAAGTGGAAGACGGGAACATCATCATCACGGCGCTGCCGCATCAGGTCTCGGGCGATGACATTCTTCAGAGCATCGCGCAACAAATGCAGGCGAAAAAGCTGCCTCTTGTCGAAGATCTTCGTGATGAATCCGATCATGAGAATCCCTGTCGACTGGTGATCATGCCCAAGGGCCGTCGATGCGATGCTGACCAGTTGATGTCGCACCTCTTCGCGACCACCGATCTTGAAAAGAGCTACCGAGTGAATCTGAATACCATCGGGCTCTCGGGCAAGCCGCAGATCAAGGGCTTGAGGGATATTCTCGAAGAATGGCTGGTGTTTCGGCGCGAGACCGTCCGGCGTCGCCTTCAGCATCGTCTTGAGAAGGTACTGGCGAGACTTCACGTTCTTGATGGCTTGTTGATTGCTTTTCTGAACATTGATGAAGTCATCGCCATCATTCGCCATGAAGACGAACCCAAAGCCGAGTTGATGGCCCGCTTTGGTCTCAGTGACATTCAGGCCGAGGCCATCCTTGAATTAAAACTGCGCCATCTCGCTAAGCTTGAAGAAATCAAGATCAGGGGTGAGCAGGCTGATCTCGAAGCGGAAAGAAAGTCGCTTGAAGGGATACTTGGATCCGCCAAGAAACTGAGCGCTTTGATCCGGAAGGAACTCGAAGAAGATGCGGAACGCTTCGGGGATGCAAGACGGTCACCCATCGTTGCCCGTCAGGCCGCTCAGGCTTTGGATGTGACGGCTGTCATTGGCAGTGAGCCGGTCACCATTATCCTGTCTGAGAAGGGATGGGTGCGAGGTGCAAAGGGCCATGATATTGACCCTGGAACACTGGCTTACCGGTCCGGCGATTCCTTCCTGGCCTCAGCATTGGGACGAAGCAACCAACCGGCATATTTCATCGATTCGACTGGTCGAAGCTATTCGGTCCCGGCGCATGAGTTGCCATCTGCCCGATCACAGGGCGAACCCTTGACCGGACGCTTGAATCCGCCGCAAGGTGCCATGTTCGTTCAGGTGGCGGCGGGATCGGATGAGGATCACCTCATTCTGGCGAGTTCCCATGGGTATGGATTCATCACCCAGTACAAGGAGCTCTACAGTAAAAATCGTGCGGGCAAGGCCCTGCTGTCGCTATCGGAAGGGGCATCAGTGCTTCCAACCGGTCGTATCTTCAAGATAGAGACTGATCGGATTGCTGTCGTCACGGCGGAAGGGCGGTTGCTATTGTTCCCGGCTACGGAGCTCCCGATGCTTAACAAGGGTAAGGGCAATAAGCTCATTCAGATTGCTCCTGATTCTTTGAAGAAAGGGGATGACCGTGTGCTGTTTGTGATCAGTTTGCCCGAGGGCATGAATCTTAGGGTGCTTGCGGGTAAGCGCCAGCTGACTTTGACGGGAGCGGACCTCTCGAATTATGAGGGAGCGCGTGCGCGCCGCGGCAATCCTTTGCCACGGGGGTTCCAGCGTGTGGACAGTCTGGAGGCCGTGGAGTCGTGACCAGCGTTCATGTGGAGGTCGATGCGAGGGGGTTGATGTGCCCGCTTCCTTTGCTGAGACTGAAGATGGCGCTTAAGGAGATGGCGCCAGGGGAGGTGGTCCGTGTGCTTGCGACAGATCCCGCTGCACACCTAGATTTAGGGGTATTCGTCGAACAGGCCGGACATCAGCGTATCGCGTTTGATGTTGAAGGAGATGTCTCGATCTTCATTATCCGCAAGTAGGGGGGCGTGTCCCCCCTGGCGATGCGCTTAACGCGGACGGTGTTTGAGGAGATCGGTGGCGGTGATGACACCGATCAGGGCTCCGCTCTGATCGATGACCGGTAGGCTGTCATGACCGCCACGTACAAAGACCTCAATGGCATCTGCAATAGGTGTCTCCGCATCCAGGGTCACCAGACGTCCCTCCAGAATGTTTCCTACTGTCTTGCCATGTGACGGGGTGGCGGCTGTCGGTGTGGCGCGGGAATTGGCTTGAGACCTCGCGGAACTGGGTCTTTGACCGGGCGCTTCCGTACGTTGAGGTTGTCTGCGACCCATCACGTCTTCCCGAGTGCTCTCGGCAATTGCCAGCACTTCATCCACCAGAGCAATCTCTACACCGAGTTCCACCAAGGTATCCTTGAGGTGGTCCATGACGATGTCAAAGTGCCTGTCATTCATGCCCATGTTGACCAGCTTCGCATGGCTTTTGTGCATGTCTCTGCCGGTATATTGATGCGGTCCACCGAAGGCCATGGTCAGGAATGACTTCTGCTTTTCAGCCTGTTCCGTGATGTTGACGCCAAAGAAGAAGTAATTGACGCGGGAGTCACGGACCACTTTCCGATAAAAGACATCGACTGCCGTGCTGACCGCAGGCGCACCGCCGAGCTTTTCATAAAGCGTGGCGTTATGTGTCTGCTGAGTCGGATCTGCCTTCTTACGTGAGAAAACATTCTGAAGGGTTTCGCTCATGGGAACTCCGCTTGGCCTTTTAGCATTGGGGCGTGGATGATCAAGATGTGAGATCTATCCTAACACTGGGCATCAACAAGTAACTCGAGGAACGGGTTAATGCTCTCAGGATCTCTGAGAGTAATAACAGGCCATCCCTCGCCGTTGGCTCTCTCTCTCAGGGATTCATCAGGATCGACGGCAACGGGATGATCAACCTGCTCAAGGAGAGGCAAATCATTATGAGAGTCGCTGTAGAACCAGCTGCCTTTCAGTGAGGCACCGGTTTGCTCCAGCCAACGGTTCAGTCGTTCTACCTTTCCGGCTTGAAAGCAGGGTGTACCGACGTAAAGCCCCGTGTAGCGATCGTTCTCCATTTCAGGCTCAGTCGCCAACAGATGCTCAATTCCATAAAGATCTGAAATGGGGCGCGTTACAAACGCATTGGTCGCCGTGATGATCATGATGGTGTCTCCGCGCTCCCTGTGCTTCGCGATCAATTTCTTGGCCGCAGGCAACATGATGGGGACGATGAGTGCATCAAGAAATTCGCGCCGCCAGGCTTCAAGTGTAAGTCGTGGGTGTTCCGACAAGGGCTTGAGGGCAAATCGCAGAAATTCGTCGATATTCAAGGTTCCTGCCTTGTAATCCTCATAGAAGCGGGCGTTTGCCGCCTCATAGGTTTCCTGATCTACGATGCCCTGGTCGACCAGGTATTGGCCCCAGAGATAGTCACTGTCTCCTGCAAGGAGGGTGTTGTCGAGGTCAAAGATTGCCAGAGCCACGATATTCCTTTAAATTCGGGATGTTGGATGAGTGCGTCAACGGCCTGAGGGCGAACCGTGAGGGTCGCTTACATGTTTGGGCGTACTTGAATGCCGCGGATTATACACTTGGTGACCCAGAGTTCTTTGACGCATGATTGATCGAGACGGATATCGACCTAACGTCGGAATTATCCTCCTGAACCAGGACAGGCGCGTCTTTTGGGCCCGTCGGGTCGGCATGCGCTCTTGGCAGTTCCCACAAGGCGGCATCAAACGAAACGAAGCGCCTGAGGAAGCGATGTATCGCGAGCTTTACGAAGAAGTAGGTCTTCGAAGCGCTGACGTGCACCTCATTGCCAGAACCAATGGCTGGCTTCGATACGATCTCCCTGAGCGATACATCCGCAAGCGTTCACACCCGTTGTGCATTGGCCAGAAGCAAGTCTGGTTCATGCTGGAACTGGTTTCCTCTGAATCACGGATCCGATTGGATCGTTCCGGAAAGCCGGAGTTCGATAGCTGGACTTGGGTAGATTATTGGCATCCGATTGAGGACGTCGTTTATTTCAAACGCGACGTTTATCAGCAGGCTCTGACCGAACTCAGCGGCCATGCAGGCCCGGTTGCGGGGCTTGGGAACGGTGGGCTGACTGCGTTGCCTCTGCTGAGTATTGCGAAGGCCTGAGCTCGCTATCAGGTCAAATTCGAACGACCTGCGTTTCTATTTCGCCCGAATCAAATAAATCCAACACCCGATATCCCGGGCGGTCGGTGTTTGTTGTGAGTGAATGACATCCCGGTGCAAACTGCACGCAGGTTGAGGGGCTGCCCAGAAAGCGGATTCCCTGGAGCTTGCAATCGATTTCCTGATGGACATGGCCAAAAATGCAGGCCTTCACGTGTGTGAACGCAGAAATCAGGGTCAGGAATTCGTCGCTGTCCTCCACGCGCATGCCATCCATCCAAGGACTTCCACTGCTAATGGGGTGATGATGGAGTGCCACAAGGATCCAATTCTCCCTGTATTCA
>CAYFOC010000011.1:0-12254 GCA_964344615.1 uncultured Methylococcus sp. | reverse complement strand
CCGTGACGGCGTCGCTGTGGATTTCAAGACTGGCTGACCCGTATTCGAGATCGTAGGAAACGGTTTTAACGTCATAGGGGAGTTTCCCCGGCTTTCTCAGTGGGATAAATCCCACATTGAGAAGCTGTGCAACCAGAGATCCGAAAATGAACCCACGCGCCTCCATCCCGGCAACGGCAGTAACGCCTTGATTCCGGAAGGGTGCGCTCAATGCCTCGACCGCAACCGACAGGGCTTCCGGATCGCCCAAGACGGGCGTGATGTCTTGAAAGAGGATCCCTTCCTTCGGAAAGTCGGGGATTACTCTCAAGCGTGATTCAATCCGATGCATGAAGAAACCTTATCCGGTGATCTTTGCGGTGTATTCTGAAATGGTCGCTAGTATGTGAGCGGTATCCAGACCCGCGTCCTCAAGGACTTCCTCTCGCGTACCCTGCTCGATGAAGCGATCCGGGAGACCAATGGTCAGGATCGGGGTCTTCGATGCATGCGTGTTCAGTACCTCGTTGACACCCGCACCTGCGCCACCGGCAACGGTATTTTCTTCAATGGTCACGATCAGGTCGTGAGTCGCAGCCATTTCCAGGATGCAGGCCTCGTCCAAGGGCTTAACAAAACGCATATTGACGACCGTTGCATCAAGCGTCTCACCGGCCTCAAGTGCCGGAGTCACCATGGAGCCAAAAGCCAGGATCGCGATGCTGCGTCCCTTGCGTCGCACCTCGGCCTTGCCGAGAGGCAGCAATTCCATTTCTTCCTGAACCGCTGTGCCTGGTCCCTTTCCACGTGGATAACGAACGGCGCTAGGGCCATCGTACTGGAAGCCGGTATAGAGCATCTGACGGCATTCGTTTTCGTCAGCCGGGGCCATGATGACAATGTTGGGGAGGCAGCGCAGGAACGTGATATCAAAGCTTCCGGCGTGGGTCGGACCATCCGGACCGACAAGGCCCGCGCGATCGATTGCAAAAAGAACCGGAAGATCCTGCAGGACCACGTCATGGACAAGCTGATCGTAACCGCGTTGCAGGAAGGTCGAGTAGATGGCGACGACGGGTTTGAAGCCTTCGCAAGCCTGTCCGGCTGCCAGGGTGACCGCATGCTGTTCAGCGATGCCAACGTCAAAGTACCGCTCAGGGAATCGCTTTTCGAACTCAACCAGTCCAGAACCCTCGCGCATCGCGGGAGTCACGCCCAGCAGACGGGGATCCTTTTCTGCCATGTCGCACAGCCACTTACCAAAGACTTCGGTATAGGTGGGTGAACTTGCCTTTGCCTTGGGCAAATGATCCTTGCTGAGGTCAAAGCTTCCGACACCATGGTAGGCCACCGGATCCTTTTCAGCAGGCAGATATCCTTTGCCTTTCTTGGTCACGACATGCAGGAAGCGCGGGCCATTGGTATTGCGCAAATTACGCAAGGTCGTAACCAGCGTGTCGAAGTCATGGCCATCAATAGGGCCGATGTAGTTGAAGCCGAGTTCTTCGAAAAGGGTTCCGGGTGCGACCATGCCCTTGACGTGTTCTTCGGCACGACGAGCCAGTTCCCAAACGGTCGGCATCCGGTTTTTGAGCAATTGCTTGCTGCCTTCGCGGATCGTCGAATAGAAGCGACCAGAGAGCAGTTTCGCCAGATAATTGTTCATCGCCCCGACATTCGGGGAAATCGACATCTCGTTATCGTTCAGGATGACGAGCAAATTGGCGTCTAAAGCACCTGCATGGTTAAGCGCTTCGAAGGCCATGCCGCCTGTGAGGCCGCCATCGCCGATGATGGCTACGGCATGTGCGTCACGATTCTGAAGGCCCGCACCGATGGCCATGCCAAGCGCTGCACTGATCGATGTGCTTGAGTGTCCGACGCCAAAAGTGTCATAAGGGCTTTCGTCGCGGCTTGGGAAGGCCGACAGGCCATCCTTCTTTCGGATCGTGGGCATGCGATCCCGACGACCGGTGAGAATCTTGTGCGGGTAGGCCTGATGACCGACGTCCCAAACCAGGCGATCTTCTGGTGTGTTGAACACGTAGTGGAGGGCGATCGTAAGGTCTACGGTTCCAAGACCCGCTGCGAGATGTCCGCCGGACTGACTGACGCTATGCAACAGGTATTCCCTGAGTTCAGCGGCCAGAGCCGGGAGTTGATCTTCCGAAAGCGCGCGAAGGTCAGCCGGATCGCTGATGGAGTTCAGGAGTGGGGTCTGGTTGTTTAGGGTCATGGAAAAATAAGTCCTGCCGGTCGGGCCTAAGCCCAGTGTTCTTCAAAGGTCTTTCTGCCTTTGGGCCTTGCGGCGCCACAGGCAGGAGGACATGATCAATTAGTTTTTGCGCTCGATAATGAAGCGGGAAAGCTCTCTGAGCAAATCGGCTTCCTTCCCGAATCCATTCAGGCTCTCGAGGGCGGCCTCATGCATTTCAAGGGCCTTTTCCTTCGCGCCTGCAAGGCCAAGGAGTGCCGGGTAATTCGGCTTGTCGTTATCCTTGTCCTTTCCTTGCGTTTTGCCCAGTGTCTGCGTGTCGCTCTCTTCATCAAGGATATCGTCCTTGATCTGGAAGGAGAGACCGATGCACTTGGCATAGTGATCAAGGCGCTCTTCCAGCGCATGATCGATCGGATCCTTGGCAAGCGCCGCAAGGCGAACACTGGCGCGAATCAATGCGCCTGTCTTGCGGATGTGCATGTTTTCGAGTTGTGGAAGATCGAGCTTCTTTCCAACGGAGTGAAGGTCGATGGCCTGACCCCCGACCATGCCGTAGGAACCCGACGCATCCGCCAGGCACCGGATCATCGCAATGCGATTGGTGTCAGGAACCTTGATGGTCGAATCTTCAGCCAGAACGTGGAAAGCCAGCGTTTGCAGTCCATCCCCGGCGAGTATCGCCGTGGCCTCGTCAAATGCAACGTGGCACGTGGGCTTTCCCCGACGCAAAGAGTCATCGTCCATGGCAGGAAGATCATCATGGATCAGCGAGTAGACATGGATCATTTCCAAGGCGCTGGCAGGGCCATCCAGAGTATCCAGAGGAATACCCAACGCGATCCCTGTTGCATAGGTCAACAGCGGACGGAGGCGCTTTCCGCCCCCCAAGGCCGAATAACGCATTGCTTCATGGAGCCTCTCGGGCATTCGGGTGGCGGCGGGCAGTCGAGCATCCAGTGCCGATTCGGCACGAGCTTGGCTGATCTCCATGAATTCTTTGAGTGAGTATTCGACGGTCATTGCGTCCTGATCGGGTCTTGAGCGGCCATGGGCTGCTAATTGCTGGTTTTACAGGCTGTCACGACAGTAGGTTGTGCGCAGTCACTGAGTGCGGTTTTGCCTTAATCTCCCATTATCTCAAAAATTTCACCTCTGATAAAACGTCGCGTTTCTATTCCATGCTGATGGGTACCATTAGCCCTTCGCAACGGGGTGGGATCCGGGCTGCCCCCACTCAGACCATGAACCATCATAGATCGGAGTATCCCGATGTCCGAGGAGTGCGAGACCCAAGGCCAGGATTGCGGCCGTGACGCCGCTGCCGCAGGTGGCAACGATCGGCTGATCGGGGAGGGTGCCTGCATCTCTGTAGATGCGTTCAAGGCTTTCAGGGGCTAGAAAACGCTGCGTTTCAGGATCAAGAAGATGCTTGAAGAAGAGATTCCTGCTGCCGGGAATATGACCGGAGCGTAATCCTGGGCGAGGTTCGGGTTCTGCGCCGAGGAATCGTCCTTCGGGCCTTGCATCGACGATCTGCGTCGTTCCCTGTTCTGACAGTGTCTGAATGTCATTAAAGTCTTTGACGAGATGGGGCTGGAATCCGGCGTTGAACTTGCCGGATTCGATCGATGGCAATTTAGTGGTCACCGGAAGACCCAATTGTCGCCAATGGTAAATTCCACCATCGAGCACGCGCACACGGTCGTGACCAAAGACCCGAAACATCCACAGGGCGCGCGCAGACGCCATGAACTGGTTGCCGTCGTAGACAATCACCTCACTGTCATTGGAGATGCCAAGCTTTGAGACTTCCTCGCCGAAAAACTGCGGGCTTGGCAACATGTGGGGGAGTGATGAATCGAGGTCAGCGATGGCGTCAATGTCGAAGAATCGGGCACCTGGCAGATGACTGGCCTCGAACTCCTGGCGAGCATTTCTGCCTTGATTGGGCAGGGTAAAAGTCGCATCCAAAACGATAAGTCCCGCCTCGCCGATGCGTCCGGCTAATTCTTCAGGGGAGATCAGGGGATGACTTTGATTCCGCATGAGGATATTCCTTTAGCCCAACAGGTTGACGAGTATCTGCTCATAGATGCTGGAGAGCGAGACGATGTCACGGATGGGGGTGTTTTCGTTCACCTTGTGGATGGAGGCGTTCAGGGGGCCCAGTTCGACCACTTCCGCACCCGTTGGGGCAATGAACCGACCATCTGATGTGCCGCCGCCGGTGTCGGGCCTAGCGCGGTGACCCACGACCGATTCAATGGCCGACTGGGTGGCTTCGATCAAGGTGGAACCTGTCGTCAGGAATGGCGCTCCGGATAGACGCCAGTCGAGCGTGTAGGTGACGCCGTGGCGGTCGAGAATAGCCGTAACGCGCTCTTTGAGTTCCGATTCAGTCACCGCGGTCGAAAATCTAAAATTAAAGAGCATTTCGAGTCGACCCGGGATGACATTTTCAGCACCGGTGCCTGACGTGATGTTGGAGACCTGAAAGCTGGTGGGAGGGAAGAATTCGTTTCCTTGATCCCAGACCTCTGCGACCAGTTCCGCAAGTGCCGGCGCCAGGCCATGTATCGGGTTATTTGCTTTCTCAGGGTAGGCCACATGCCCCTGAACACCCTGAACTCTGAGGACCCCGTTCAGAGAGCCTCGTCGGCCAACGCGGATGACATCACCGAGTTGATCGAAGCTTGAGGGTTCACCGATGACGCACCAGTCGATTTTCTGATTCCGGGCTTCAAAGGTTTCGACCACCTTGACCACGCCATCATGCGCAGCACCTTCTTCATCACTGGTCATCAGGATGCCGACCGAGCCCCTGTGATCAGGGTGGGACTGGGTAAAACGAGCTAAGGCGGTCACCATCGCGGCAACGCCACTTTTCATATCTGCAGCGCCGCGACCATAGAGGAGGTCACCCTCAATCGTGGCATTGAACGGCGGATGCTTCCAGTCGGCTTCAGGGCCTGAAGGAACCACATCGGTATGACCTAGAAAGACCAGCAAGGGCGATTCCGCTCCATGACGCATGAAGAGATTGCGCGTTTCGCCAAAGTCCAGGTGTTCGGCTGCGAATCCCAAAGGCAAAAGCCTTTCTTCGATGAGTTCCATGCACCCGGCATCGTGGGGGGTGACAGAACGGCATTCGATGAGAGCACAGGTCAATTCGACGGATTCATCCATGGTTCAATATTCCTGAGTAGGATTCGGCGTTAAATCCTGCCGCGTAGCCCTTGGGCGATTGCAGCAGAGGTCTTTTCAAAAGCCTTGGATGACGGTGAATCAGATGGGCGATAGCCTCTGAGTTCTCTAAGCTGCGCTCAGCATCACTCAGCGATCGAAAGGTGGTGCTACGTCGATTGAGAACGGTTTCAGTGCCAAGAGCCTGACACCAGGTCCGGATGATCTCTGGTGAGGGTGCGCCATCGACGTCAAAGTCATGGAATTTGTAGCTAATGCCATGCTCATCAAGCCACTTCCGGGCTTTTCTGCAACTGTCACAGCTGGGGATGCCGAAAAGCGTAATCTCGCTCATTAGTCGAGGTCCAGACGTTCCAGACGGTCAATCGTGGGTTCCCGACGCCCATCTGATTCGGTGACGAACAGAGGTTCTCTGCGAACCGCTTCAGCCACAGCCGTGCGGATATCTTCAAGATCATAGAAAGGCCCAGCTTCCAGTCGGGCCAGCGGCAGTCCCGCGGACTGACAGATGGCCCGCAAGGGTGATTCAGGGGAGGGGTTATCACGTGATCGCAGCACGCGGTGTTGCACCAACTGTATGGCGCAAGCGATTCCCAGATCATCTTTACGCGCCAACACAAACGGGAAAATGGATTCCCCGGCTTCATCCAGCATGTCCCACGTCCTTTCAATCCGCTGATCATCACGAGCGGTGATCACGTCTTCGACGTGGATCATCGGAAAAATGACATATTGCTCGCCCAGAGCCTCATGAAGCGCCGTATGAAGTTGTCGCTCCTCTGGGGAAAGGATGAACTCTCGCCGGTTATAGGCGATCCGCCCCGGATGGCGGTCACGGTACCAGCGTATCAGGACCAAAATGAAAAGCAGCAGCGCCGGAGCGCCGATCAAGAGTAGCCAGTACATGGAATTGAACCGTAGGGAATGGAGTGGTTTTGCTGAACGGATAGAATCATCCGCTACAGCAAGGGATTGTTGCTAATTATAGATCGAAAGGGATGCTTGAATCTGACGGAAGGTTAAGGTTGTGGAATATGCAGGAACGTTTTGAACAAGTTTGGGGTCGCATTCGCGAAGCGGAAATGAAAGCAGGGCGACCTCAGGGTTCGGTTGGATTGATTGCCGTCAGCAAGACACAGCCCGCCAAGGCCATACGAGAGGCTTATGCCCTAGGGCAAAGGCACTTTGGAGAAAACTATCTTCAGGAAGCATTGGCCAAGCAGGAGGAACTCAAGGATCTTGATGGCCTGATCTGGCATTTCATCGGCCCGATTCAATCCAACAAGACGCGTCCCATTGCCGAGCACTTTGATTGGGTGCACAGCGTGGATCGAGCCAAAACAGCGTTAAGACTCCATCAGCAAAGACCGGAAGATTTGCCGCCGTTGAATGTCTGCATTCAGGTGAATGTCAGTGGTGAGGAGTCCAAGAGCGGGATTACATTGGCGGAAGTGCCTGAGATCGCCGCTTCTTTTGAAAATCTTGATCGGCTTTGTCTTCGGGGCCTGATGGCGATACCTGCCTCCCTGGCCGATGATGTTCAAGATCCGGGATATCCCTTTCGCCTGTTGCGTCAGGCACTATCTGATTTGAAACAGCCTCTCGATACGCTGTCCATGGGAATGTCGGACGATCTTGAATGGGCGATTCAGGAAGGTGCCACCTGGGTACGTATTGGTACGGCACTCTTTGGTCCACGACAAGGCTCGGATAGAATCGCGATCCCTGAGTGAGATTGAAAAGCTGACGCAGGATAGATCCTTCCCCTATTTGAGTGAATCCTGAGGAGAGACGTGATGTTTTTTGAGAGCGTGGCTTTCATCGGTGCCGGGAATATGGCGAGCAGCCTGATCTCAGGGTTGATTACAGATGGCTATCCCCCCGAGAAGATAAGGGTCTCCGACGTCAATCTGGAGCTTGCAGATGCCTTGGGATCCCGTCATGGGGTAACGGTTTGCAAAGATAATGATGAAGCCCTGCAGGGTGCGGCAGTCGTGGTACTCGCGGTAAAGCCCCAAGTGCTTCAGCCAGTATTGGAATCGCTCTCCACCTCGATTCTCGAGCATAAACCGCTGCTTCTGAGCATCGCCGCGGGAATTGCCTGTCGAAGTATCGAGAGCTGGTCCGGCGGCCATCCTGCCATTGTCAGAGCCATGCCGAATACTCCGGCCATGGTACAGAGTGGCGCCACCGGACTCTTTGCGACATCGGCGGTGAGTGATCGTCAAAAGAATGTGGCTGAATCGATCCTTCGTGCTGTCGGAATCACGGTGTGGGTCCAGAGCGAAGGCCTCATTGATGTGATCACCGCGCTATCGGGAAGTGGTCCGGCTTATTTCTTTCTATTGATGGAAGCCATGGAAGATGCGGGGGTCAAGCTAGGGCTTGATCGCGAGACCGCCAGTCTTCTCAGCCAGCAAACAGCCTTGGGGGCGGGGCGCATCGCCATCGAATCCAGTGAGAATCCAAGCGAACTCCGCAGGCGGGTAACGTCCCCCGGTGGCACTACGGAAAGGGCTGTTGCCGCTTTCGAGTCAGGTGGTCTGCGTGATCTTGTCCTTACCGCCATGACGGCTGCCAAGGATCGCGCTGAAGAGTTGTCGAAAGTTCTTGGAGGGGAAGTCTGATGTCGACCTATGTAGCAACCCCTTTGATTTTTCTGATTGATACGCTATTCGGGCTTTATATTTTTGCGTTATTGCTCAGGTTTTTGCTGCAATGGTGTGGAGCGGACCCGCGTAATCCCTTGTCGCAGTTCCTAATCCGGATTACCCACCCGCCGCTTCGCTTGATTCGACGCCTAGTGCCCTCCATCGGGCCGATTGATACGGCCTGTATCCTTCTGATGATCCTGCTTCAGACGACTTCGTCCTATCTGATCGTGCTCATCAAGGGAGAGCCCATCCCACTCGGTGTCGTGAGCCTGCTCTCCATTTCCCAACTCGTGGAGTTGGTCCTGAATGTCGGTTTCTACACCATCATTATCCGTTCACTACTGAGCTGGTTCGGGCCTACGCAGTACAATCCGGCGGTATCGCTTCTTTACAGTCTTACCGATCCGATCCTGTATTGGAGCAGGCGTTTCCTGCCACCGACCGGAGGAATTGATCTCTCACCTCTGGTCCCACTGGTGGTGATTCAGTTAGCAAGGATGCTCATTCTTCCACCGCTTCAGGAATTGGCCTATCTGGTCCTTTGATCCGGTCACGGGTCTGGTTCTATTGTTTTTTCCAGATCAGGTCCCAGACCCCATGACCCAGCCGGTGGCCCCGGGATTCGAACTTGGTGAGGGGGCGGTAATCCGGGCGCGGTGCAAAGGGTGATGCCGGGACGGTGCTGGTGAAGAGGGGGCATGCTTCCAGACGCTCGACCATGTCCATGGCATAGTCTTCCCAGTCTGTCGCAGCATGGAAGATGCCATGAGGCGTCATCTTCTGCGCAATCAACCTCAGGAATTCCTCCTTCACAATCCGGCGTTTGTGATGGCGCGTCTTGTGCCAGGGGTCGGGGAAAAACAGTTGTACCCGATCAAGACTTCCATCGGCGATGCAATGGTTAAGAACATCGATCGCATCGTCACAGAAGACCCGAAGGTTGTTGATGCCTGCCTCATGGGCCTTTAGCATGAGATGGCCCACGCCGGGGCGGTGGACTTCAATGCCGATATAGTTCCGGGCGGGGTCCTGATGAGCCATTTCCACCAGCGAATCGCCGTTGCCAAAGCCGATTTCCAGAACGATGGGGTTCTGATTGCCGAACGTCTCCACAGGATTCAAAGGTGAACGTGGGTCAAGCCCGTATAGGGTCCAGTGATCATCCATGGCCTTTTGCTGGCCGGGCGTGATTCGCCCCTGGCGCCGAGCAAAGCTCTTTATCCGGAATGCCTGAGGTTCACCTGAAGTCTCGGGGCTGCCTGTTTTGATCTCAGCTTTCGTCATGGTTGATGATGGTCTCTTCTTTGTCTTGGGTTCCAAGGTTGTCGCGCCAGATCACCTCGATAAGGTCACCGACCTTCGCATTCCTGATTTCAAATGAAAAATAAGGATTCTTTGAAACGGCGGTAGACAGCTTTCCCTCAATCACGGTGACATGGTTATGCAATACCATGAGATCCGTGATGAAATGGGCGGGGATAATCGTCCCGGTGACCTCATCACGGCGTCTTCCCGTTTCCATGGGGTGCTGGATAAGGATACGTATGAGGGTGTTTTCTCCCTCACGGCGGGTTCTGATCTTGATGCTCGACATAGGACGTCATTAAATCGTCGCCATCCCAAGGCGTCAATTCAGCCGGACATGGTTCGTGAAACGAAGACAACTGCTCAATCTTTTCGGACGGTTCTTACCCGTCGTCTGGACCCTGAAGCTCCCGGTGCGGGCAGAGGGAAACATGGCCGAACCCTTTTCCATCATTCTTGGAAAAATTCTGGGCAAGGCCAAGACAGTCCGATCACCACTTTTTACCCTCGATATTCCGGATGTCGCTGAAAATGGTGCGTTGGTTCCCGTAACGCTCAGTTCACGAGTGCCTGCGGAAGGCTTTTATCTCCTGGCCGAGGGCAATCCGGGTCCATTGCTGGCTGAATTTCATTTCCATGGTAATGCCATATCGAAAGCATCGTTCAGGGTCAAACTGAATCAAAGTGGCCCAGTTCAGGCGCTCGCTAAGACCCCTGAAGGCTGGCTGGAATCTGAGCGCAATGTCCGCGTCATGGTGGGAGGCTGCGGTTGAAGAGCCCCATCATCATCGTTGGGCTGGGTGAGCTTGGGCAACTGCTGGCCGCCGCCTTCTTGCGCTCAGGGCACCCTGTATATCCGATCACTCGATCGAACACCTGGGATGATCTCCCCCCGGATCTTCCAGCCCCCGGATTGGTTGTGATTGCAGTCGGCGAAACTGATCTTGACGCGGTTCTCTCGGGTCTTCCCGACCGATTTCGAGATCGGGTTCTGCTCCTTCAAAATGAATTGCTACCACCTGACTGGCATCTCCACGGCATCATGGATCCCACCGTTATCGTGGTCTGGCTCGACAAGAAGAGGGGCAGACCTGCCGTGAGCGTCCTTCCTAATCGGGTAGCCGGACCCGCTTCAGATTGGGTCGTGACAGCCCTGAACGGTATCGATGTCCCGACCAATAAAATCCCGGAGGAAGATCTGGTTCCGTCTTTGGTAGCCAAAAATCTTTACATTCTGACGATCAACATCATGGGGCTTAAGGTCGGAGGCACCGTTGGAGAGCTATGGACCAAACACCGGGCACTGACGGAGTCCGTTGCCGAAGAGATTCTTTCGATTCAATTTAGACGGCTAGGGTATGAGCTGGATCGTAGGCGTCTCATGGATGATCTTCTGGAAGGGTTTGCGGGTGATCTGAATCATATCTGCATGGGGCGGTCTGCCCCCAAACGCCTTGCCCGCGCCTTGGAAGAGGCCTCTAAGTTTGAAGTTAAGGTCCCACATTTAAGACAGATTGCTCAGCGGGCAGGACTCCAGTGAAGGAGAAGGTCTTTGCGTGGACATCTTCGGGCACTGTCAGTCTTGAGGCCTTTCACTCTGCGATCGAAGCACTGAGTACCAACCTGCCGCAACAGGCGCCCTTGCTGAATACCTCAGAGGATCGATATCAATTCGCGCTTTTGCTTGCGGCCGGGTGGATCAACCAATGCCCGACACTTTTGCCATCGGATCGTGGACGTGATCAGCTGGAACGACTCAAGCTTCGCTATCCCGGTGTGCACAATCTCGGGTCCATGACGGTTCCTGATGCAGTACCGGCGCCATCGGATGCCTTTATCGACCGATTTAAGATTCCCATGCCGCAGGGGGACGCGGTGATTCCGTTTACTTCAGGAACAACGGGTGATCCGGTTTCACATCCCAAGTCGATGCAGGAACTCAAGGCGAGTGCTTCGCTGATTGATCAGCATCTCGGTGGAAGTGAAGGCATCCGACTGGTCGCAACCGTACCCCCTCAACATATGTACGGTTTGGAGCTTTCAGTGCTGTTGCCGCTCTTTTGTGGGGCGATTCTGGATTTTAGGAGACCCTTTTTTCCTTCAGATATCACGGAGGCACTCCGTGATGGACCCGGGCCTGTGGCGCTGATTACGACTCCTCTTCATCTTGGCGCCCTCCTTGATTCAGGGTTCAAGGAAGTTCCGGATCTGGCATTCATTGTCACCGCCACCGCGCCTTTGGATATCGAGCGGGCTCTTGAGGCTGAAAAACGCCTCAAGGCACCCTTGTACGAGATTTACGGGTGTACGGAACTTGGATCGATTGCAGGGCGACGACCGGTGATCGATCCATGCTGGCGTTGGTTTGAGGGGGTTCGCTGTCAGACGACGCCCGAGGGGATAACGGTTGAAGCAAGCCACATGAGAGAACCCGCCCGGATCTCAGATCATCTTGAGATACTCCCGGATTCAGGATTTCGGCTCGTTGGACGTGCGCGCGATCTGGTCAACATTGCGGGAAAAAGAACGTCGATCGCTTCACTTGAAAGCGCTACCCTCAAAGTGCCGGGAGTCAGGGACGTTGCATTTGTCATTAACGAGGGCGCAGGGATTCTGGTCCCGCGTCTTTCGGCCCTATTCGTCCTTGACCCGGGTGTCACCTTGGAGGATGTCAGGCACCAGCTTCGTCAATTGCTAGACCCTGCGTTTGTTCCCCGGACGATGCGCCTGGTCGACCGGTTGCCCAGGAACCCTGTGGGTAAACTCCCGCGAGCCTCCTTGATGCAGATGTTTGCCGCCACGGAAGCCGATGCGAACGACTAGATCATGCCACCGTTAAGGCCGATGACTTGACCTGTGATGTATGAGGCTTTCTCGGAGACCAGGAAAGCTAT